>NZ_JAVJRX010000102.1:0-56547 GCF_040219735.1 Coleofasciculus sp. G1-WW12-02
TTTCTAACACTATACTACACTATTAGTTGAGTGTTGTCAGGATAGATTAGACTGGCGACTTTAGTCGCTTTGCTGAACGCAACGCGAAAGTTTCATCCTCTGGTTAAAACGCAGAGGTTTTCACCATCGCTACCCTATAAAGCTCCATAAGCGCAGGTTGAGAGGTTTTATTACTGGAGGAGTCCATTGGTGACAAGTTAAACTTGTACGCAATTTGTCAAGGGGGTATGAGAGTTCCCTGTTCCCTTAATTCACAATTTTCAGATCTTCTGGTGTATTACAGTTAAATAAAACATGGCGATCGCGAACCGGAAGTTCCTGAACGGGATGCTGTGCGAGCCATTTTTGAAAGGAGCGCCCTCCTTGATTAATATACTCAATCAATTGGGGTAAACATCGGCGTCGGTAAAAACCGCACAGAGGTTCCCACCCTTTGGGACTTCGGGGCAGCAAAGCAATTGCATCTTTGGGAGTATTTGTCAAGTCAGTGACCCAACCTTGCAAAACATCAACTTGAAGTTGGGGCAAGTCACAGGCAAGTAAAAGAACCCAATCCCTTTTCACTTGAGTCAATCCTTGAGCAAAGCCGACCAAAGGACCGTGGGATTGAGCCTCTCCTAGCAGGAGCATTTCTTGGATGAGATGACAATTTTTCGGCAAAATTTCCCGATATCGTTCGGGCCAAGGAGTGACCACAAAAACTTCACGAGTACATTTAAGGGCAATTGTACAAACCTGTCTCAGTAACGGCATACCTTGAATAGGAATCAAGGCTTTGTCCTGACCCATGCGAGAACTTTTTCCGCCAGCTAAAATCATCGCCGAGAACGGTACCTGGGAATCCGCCAGCACAGCAGACAGTTCATCTGCCAAATGCAGCCGTCCTCGCCGTACCGCCCGCAGTAAGCGATCGATGACACATTTGTCCTCTGTGGTGAGATCTTCGCCTAAAATCGCTGCCATCAGTCCGTAACGGTCAGCTTTCGTCATGTAGCCAGAACTGGTCGCTTGTGCAAAGAGTTCCGAGAGAGCGCCCGGAAGAAGAATAGGAGATTGCATAGACAACTGCAGCACAACATCGATCAAGTCAAGTTAAGTTAATATTCCTCAAAATTCACCAACATAACGTGATAATTCTCCGGTAGATCGGTGATACCGATCACTCCCCCCTACACCCTACACCCCCTTAAACCTTCATTCATCAATTTGCCACAGATCCCGACTCAAGGGTTCATCGAGAATTTTCTTAGGACGCAACACGAGAATTATCTGTCCCAATAACGGTATATCGGGCTGTTCAGAAAACCACTCGATCGCTAAGGTTCCCGATTGATCGACCATAAAATAACTATCGGCATCCCATTGTGTGTTTTTTCGGTCAACAATGAGCAACACCGCTTCTGATTTTTCATTCTCTTGCTTGGGAAGCTGAGTGCTGTTACACAAAATTGCTACAGGTTCTTGTGCCTTTGAGACGATTTGCCAACCAGGAATGGCGACAATCTGTTGCTGATGGGAAGCGTCCATAATATGAAAAGCCCCCTTTGTCTCAACCGCCTCCACTTGCTGGAACTCGGCGGTGGTTACCGGAAATTGACCCACCAAGGAGAGCAGTCGCGGTAACTGTTCACTATCTTCGACGCGATAGAAAGGCAAACGGGGTGCCCGACGGCGGCTACCCCCAAAGGGTTCTGTGAGTAACTGCTCAATTTCTTGACGCGAGGATTGGCTATGAGCAAACATTAACCCCCGTGCAACTAACCGCGAGCGTTCCTGTAAATTCTGCTGTTGTTGGGCAAGTTTCCAGTATTGGTACGCCACAGCATCACCAGGATGGTTAGAAAATCCTTCGGGTGGGTTACGGCGACGGGATAACTCTTTCATCGCTTTTGCCACCTCACGGGCGCCATCAGAATCCAGATTTCTAGCAACAATAAACTCAGCCGCTGCAGCCCGTTCAGGTTGAGTGAGAATCCGCAACTCATATAGGATATCGCTCCCTGTCCGTTCAAAGCGCGATCGCACCGCCTCCGATACCCCAGCTTTGACTAACGTTTCATAGACCTGAAATGCTACAATGACTTGATTCTGTTGGATTGGCTCAAAGCCCGTTTGTTCAAAAAGGGCTTGGGAGCTATAGCCAGCGCTTTGGAGTTGTTGACAAGCTTTTCCCCACTCCACCCAGTTACGTTCTTTGCGCCTGAGCAACTGAATCAGTGCATCAGCATCTACTGTCTCTGAGTTAGCTTGAGGGTTATGGTGAGGATTTGCGGGTGATATTTCAGTCATGATGGGAAGAAGAAGTTGCCGTGTTTTTGAGTTACCAGATGTCTTGAATTTCTCGAACCAATTAATATTGAGCTAGGGGCAGATAAAAAAAATAAACGTAAATGGCATTGACCTAACATGAGTTTGTCGTCGGTACAGAGTTTTCTAGAAACCCTCGCCTCCTGACGATAAACCCTTAAGTCATTGACATTCGAGTTAGAACAGTTTACATCATTGGGCAGCTCTAAAAGCAAAAATCGCCTTCCCCTTGTGGCTCGCCCGTTCAAACTCACACTTGGAGTTTGTTGTAGTGTTATGGACAAGGTGAACCCTAATTTTGATAGTATCACTCGTCAGTTCATGAGTTTGGAGCGATCGCAAAAACCTAAAATGCTTGTGGTAGATGATGAACCCGATAACCTGGATCTCCTCTACCGCACCTTCCGGCGTCAGTTTAGTGTATTCAGAGCCGAAAGTGGCGCTCAAGCCCTCTCTATTCTGGCTAATCAGGGAGAAGTCGCCGTGATTATTTCTGATCAGCGGATGCCAGAAATGAAGGGAACGGAGTTTTTGAGCAAAACCGTCCCCCAGTTTCCTGATACCATGCGGATTATCTTAACCGGGTTTACGGATGTCGAAGACTTAGTCGAAGCCATTAATGCCGGACAAGTCTACCGCTATATCACCAAGCCGTGGGACCCGAATGAACTCAAAACCGTTGTGGAACGGGCAGTTCAAACTTACGAACTCCTGAAGCAACGCACCGAGGAATTGCAGCGAGCTCATGCTCAAATGGCACTGATGGAAACTCTGGTGCAGATGGCACAAAGATCAGATAGCCTAGAAACCAGCTTGCCCCAAATCGCCCAAGTATTTAGCGACAGCTTTGGCACAGATGTCTGTATCCTGCAACTTGTAGAGGGCGATCGCTTGATGGATTTGCAAGGTTATTACACCAAAGAGGCATTTCCTGTCAACCCCCTAAACTCCGATCCCCTCTTGCCAGACGCGATCGCCAACCACCAGCTACAAGTCTGGATCAACGCCCCTGGTGCAACTCCAAAAGTTGCCACAGACTATTATCAGGATATCGGCATTCAAGCCCACCTGCTGATTCCGATTATCCACCGCAGCGAACTTCTAGGGCTACTCTCACTCCAATGGCGAGAACAGGCGTGTAAACTGAGTGAAGATGAGCTAAAACTCATCCACCTATCAGCCCAGCAGGTGGGTTTAGCGATCGCGACAAGTCGTTGAGTTTTGAGTTTTGAAGGTTGTCGGGGCGGGTTTCACCATGATCTTTTTTGTCTCACCCGGATGTCACTAAACCGACTGAGTGCGAGAATTATTTGGACAAATGACCCATGACAAATGACCATTCCCCATCAGAGATCCGCCATTTATTTGATCGCATCGCCCCGGTTTACGACCAACTCAACCAGTGGTTAAGTTTGGGTCAACACCGGATCTGGAAACGGATGGCGGTAAAGTGGTGTGACCTAAAGCCCGGTGAGATTGGTTTGGATTTATGCTGTGGTAGTGGCGATTTAGCTGAACTTTTAGCCCGATACGTGGGTGTAACGGGTCAGGTGTATGGGGTTGATTTTTCTCCTGGGCTACTCGCGATCGCTAAAGCTAGAGTTACCCATCATTATCCCCCCTTAACCATCCACTGGATTGAAGCAGATGCTCTAGATTTACCCTTCGAGGATAATTTTTTCCACGGCGCCACCATGGGGTATGGTTTGCGGAACGTTACCGATATTCCCCGTTGTTTGCGACAACTGTACCGAGTCCTCAAACCGGGTGCGAAGGCGGCTATCTTAGACTTTCATCGTCCCCAACACTCACCCCTGCGTCAGTTTCAGCAATGGTATCTAGACACAATTGTCGTACCCCGTGCCAAATCCTTGGGCTTAGAACAAGAATATGCCTACATCACTCCCAGCTTAGAGCGATTTCCTAACGGAAAGCAGCAAGTTAAACTTGCCCACCAGGCTGGATTTGCCCACGCCACTCACTATCCCATCGCTGGGGGGATGATGGGCGTTTTGGTCCTCAGGAAACCGGAGAGTCTTGATGGGGCGGGTAAGCTGCTTGAAACCTAGGCAGAGTTGGAGGTGTGGGGTGTCATTTAGCTTTTTTACCGCCCTTTGAGCTGTAGAGCCTAAAATGGGGATCAGGGATTGGGGATTATAGAAGCGCCGTAAAACCCACGTCTTTTAAGCGTGGGATATGAGGCGGGTCATCGGAGGGACGTAGATGACCAAATTACAAAGGTGCTCTTAAACGAGCTATCAAGCTTGTGATCAACTCAGACTTGCTCATTCCCCGCCTGGTAGCCTCTTCCTTTAGTTGTCGCATTTCATACTTAGTTAATCTGATATCTAGTCTTTGTGTTTTCATCAGTACACACAATTGATTACACACACATCTACTATAATGGAAAAAGCACATTGAGAGGTCGATTCAATGCTAGTTCTTGAATACAAAATCAAAGCCAAGCCGCAGCAAGACAAAGCTATTGATGAAGCCATCACAACGGTGCAGTTCATCCGTAACAAAGCAATTCGTTATTGGATTGATGGGCCAAAAGACGCCAAAATTGACCGTTTTGCCTTGAATAAGTATTCAACAGCACTACGCCAGGAATTCTCCTTTGTCAAAGACCTTAACTCAATGGCTGTACAGGCATCAGCAGAACGGGGATGGCAAGCCATCTCTCGGTTTTACGATAACTGCAAGTCTAAAAAAGCTGGCAAAAAAGGATATCCGAGGTTTCAGCGCGATAACCGCTCAGTTGAGTATAAAACTAGCGGCTGGAAACTTCATCCAACAAAACGCCGTATCGCTATTACCGATAAAAAGGGAATTGGTGAACTCAAGCTATTGGGTAAATGGGATATCCATCAGTATCCAGTCAAGTCCATTAAGCGGGTTAGGCTTGTGCGTCGGGCTGACGGGTATTACTGTCAATTTGCTGTTGACGTTGAGTGTCTTGATATTCAACCGCCAACAGGTCAAGAAATTGGGCTCGATGTCGGGTTGGAGTCTTTCTATACTGACTCAAACGGACACCAGGAACCTAACCCAAAGTTTCTGCGTAAGGCGGAAACTGCTATCAAGCACAGCCAACGAGCCATCTACAAGAAGAAAAAGGGTTCATCAGGTCGCCGTAAAGCAGTAGCTCAGTATTCCAGAAAACACTTAAGAGTAAGTAGGCAACGTACCGAACACGCTAAAAGACTAGCGCTTCACGTTTGCAAGTCTAACGACTTAGTAGCCTATGTAGACGCGCCAGCGGCTTGCCGAAGGCTAGACTTGAGGGTTGCCAATATGCTCAAAAATCACTGTCTGGCTAAGTCAATTGCTGATGCTAGCTGGTATCAATTTAGGCAGTGGATTGAACACTTTGCCATCAAGTTTGGAAGATTGGCTGTTGCTGTTCCACCTCAATACACATCTGTTGAATGCAGTCAATGCAAAGTGATTGTGAAAAAATCTCTCAGCACAAGAACCCACGTTTGTAAGTGTGGATTGATTCTGCAAAGAGATTGGAATGCGGCTATAAACATTTTGCTCAAAGCAAAATCTAGGGGAGGGCATCCCCAAAGTCACGCTGTAGGAGTTGGAACCTCTACGCTACTTGGTGCAAGCCTGGTAGAGCAAGTTTTGACGTTGAATACAGAATCCCACGCGCTTTGAGCCGTAGGAGTGTCAACCGTTCTGTATTACGCCGATTGCTGTTTTGAATTTATCGAACCTGTGGCTGCTATTGTTGCCTCCAATCGCAGGGGGAATTATTGGCTATTTCACCAATGATTTAGCCATCAAAATGCTATTCCGTCCCTACCGCCCTATTTATATCGGTAAGCGGCGGTTGCCATTTACACCCGGTTTAATTCCCCATAACCAGGAACGCTTGGCGAAACGGGTAGCCGATACAATTATGGGTTCTTTGTTAACCCCTTCGGAGATGCAACGACTAGCACGGCGTCTACTGCATCGGGAACGGGTGCGTGGGGCAATTCTGTGGATGCTCAATCTGACTTTGGAACAAGTCCAGTTGGATAAGGAACAGAAAACGGCTAAGATTCTCGCGGCTATCCTCCACGACTTATTGGGAGAATCCCTACCACGCTTGCTGAAAGTTTTATCCCGTCGAGAGGATTTTTTAGAAGCCCAGCTTAACCAAATTTTTGACCAGATTTTGCTGGAGTTTCAACTGAATGATCAACAAGCGCAACAGCTTTCGCAGTGGATTATCCAAGTGGCATTACCCCCTGATGTTTTGCGTCAAGGGATTATTGATTTCTTAACGGATCGCAATATCCAAGTCATTGATGAAGGGTTTCGCGAGAAGACAAGCGGCACTTATTGGATTGTCGCCAATTTATTTGGGCTACGCAATACTCTAACCCGTTTGCGAACCTATTGCTTAGACGAGAAAGAGGAAAGCAATGCGCGTCTGAGAGAATTGTTGACGGCTTTGGGCGCCCGTGAGCGGTTACAGTTATGGCTGCAAACTCTATCTCTACAAAATTTGCCCGTGTCTACGGTGCGACAGTTACGCAAAACTATGCGAGATGCGGTTCGCACTTATATTCGAGAGCGGGGCAGCGACTTTTTGCAGGGTTTAAGTCAATCCATTGACTGGGAAAAGGTGGCGGTATTGATCTTAAATCGATTGCGAGAGTCGGCGATTATGACTAGCTCAATGGAACTGATTAGTCAAGAACTGGCATTAGTTTTGGAGCGTTATCTAGAAGAAGATTTAGAAAAATTGGTGACTGAGATTATTCCAATTTTATCAATTGATCAGGTTATTGTTGAGCGGGTAAGAGGTACGTCGCCGGAATCCTTGGAAGTTGCCGTTAAAGTGATTGTCAAAAATGAATTACAAGCGATTGTTAATTTAGGCGGGATTTTGGGTGTAATTATCGGACTATTTCAGACGGGATTACTCCTATTCAGGGGATTTTGAGTCATCTGAAGGGATGGGAAAGCGACTTGAATAGTAGGCAGGGTTTAGGGTGTAGGCTATGAGATGTCAGGGCGGATTTTACCGCTAAGTTCGATAACTTGACGAAACCTGCCCTTCTAGGGGAATAGTGGAGAAGCAAACTCTAACTCCCTGGGAGTAGTATGGCAACAGGTAGGTCGCTTGATACGGTTAGGTTGGCGATCGCGGTAAGTGCTTTAATCTTATTGATATGCAGCAGCTTACGGCACGCCCTATTTCAATCCTCTGCTTTTGATTTGGGGTATTTTGACCAGGCGGCTTACCTGATTAGCCAAAGACAAACCCCCGTTGTTTCCTTCTGGGGTTACCATTTTATGGGCGGTCACGCGGATTGGATTCTCTATGGACTCGCTTTGCTGTACAAAATCCATCCCGATGTTCATTGGCTGTTTGCGGTGCAAGCCATTGCTTTAACCGTCGGTGCTTTACCAACTTTTTATCTCGCCCGTCAAGCGGGGTTAAAGGAGTCACAAGCAACAGCAATGGCAATCGTCTATCTCCTGTATCCGTTAATTTTTAATCTCAATCTATTTGATTTCCATGCAGAAGTCATCGCCTTGCCCGCTTTTTTAGGTGCAGTTTTGGCGGCGCGGCTGAATCAGAAGGGTTGGTTTTGTGGGGCAATTCTTTTGATTTTGGCTTGTCGGGATGCTTTATCCCTCACGGTAGCCGCCATGGGGTTTTGGTTGTTAGTTTTTGAGAAAAAGCGGTGGTGTGGTGGGATGGCTTTAGTGGCAGGAATTGCCTGGTTTTTGATTGCTACTCAGGTGATTATTCCCGCATTTAGACCCGATGGCGTTGAGGCTGTCTGGCGCTATGCTTTTTTAGGAGACTCTGTTCTAGAAATCGCCAAAAATCTGCTCCTCAAGCCAGGGTTAATACTGGGTAGAATTTTTACCTTACCCAACTTGGAATATTTGGCTTTGTTGTTCTTACCCTTGATGTGGGGACTTTCACCCCAGCATCTAACTCCTTTAGTCGGTGCAGTCCCCACGTTGGTGATTAACCTGATTACCGACTACCAACCTCAAAAAGATTTAGTTCATCAATACTCTCTACCTGCACTGCCTTTTCTCTTATTAGCCGTTATTTCCACATTAGCAGCCGGAAAGGGATGGTTACGCCACAAACGAGGCATGATTATTTGGGCATTCGTTGCGTTTTTAGGATTAGCAAAATTTGGTTATTTTGGGTCGATATATTTGGAATCCATCGATACTTGGCAAGCCACAAGGGAAGCAATTGCTCAAATTCAGACCAAGGGTGCTGTTTTAGTTCCTGCCCAAGTTGCTCCCCATTTAACCCACCGCCCTGTGGTTAAGCTGGCGATAGCTGGTGCAGAAACGACTGAGTTAGGGGAATTTGATTATGTAGTATTGAATAGGCGTCATCCGGGTTGGGCAAGTAGTCCAGAGGTGGTCAACTATTTGTTAGAACGGTTACAAAATACACCCACGTTTCAATTAACTTATCAGCAGGATGAAGTTTATTTGTTTACCCAGAAATTCATTAGGAATTCTGGATAAGTCATAAGTCATCAATCATAAAAAATTATGAACGTTTGCGAAATTCAATCACCTCATCTTTGATCGTAATGTCATAGCCGTCAAAGAAGTCTTGTCCCAAGAGTCCAACAGGCATTGATGGCGGTGCGATCACGACCTCGATCTTTCGTTTCAGGCGACCATCAACTTCCATGGACTCCAGGATCGCTACTGCCATTGGGACAGTCGCACCGTCTGCTACACTTATCTCAGTGATCCCGACAGGTTTTAAATTCAACGTGGACGCGATCTCTTGGGTGATGAGGGTATTAGTCGCCCCTGTATCAAACAGCATGCTAAATTGCCGCTTGTCATTAAAGGTCACTTCGATAATTGGAATATTCCGAAGTTTGCTTTTAATCGGCACTGAGAAAAACTGGGGACTACTATCACCTTGTTTCGGTTTAGGCGGTGGCGGTGTGGAGCGCTGTTTGGCATCCGCTAGCAGGTTCTGGTATTGAGATAGCTTTTGTTGGGCGGTTGAGTGGTTTTTACTCGAAGCCGGTACAGCTTTTAATAACTGAATCGCTTCTTCCCAACGATTCGCCACTAATTTCCAATCCTCCCGACTCACCGCCGATTGACTGATCGTAACCGCACTTGTTGCTACATCAACGGCTTCTTCATAGGTGTCCGATTCAGGAGGTGGGGGCGGTAGGGGTTTTGACGCTTGCGGTTCTGGGGAGACAGAAGCAGAAGAGGTGGAAACCGGACTGGCGGCTTGAGTCGGAGTAGGACTCGAAACACTCTCCGCCTCACTCTTACTACATGCACTATTGAGTAGGGTTAATGTACTCAATAATGCGATCCAGACGCTACGACTCCAGAAAGATTGCCACATCATCGGTCATTAGTCCTTTGTCATTGGTCATTTGTTAAATAATTATCGCACTCAAAACTTGGTTAGGGCAGGTTTTGTCCAAAATTTACCTCAATAGCCAAGCATAAAGTCCCTAAACCCACTCCTACAAACCATGTCCTTGAGCCAAGGGGAGGATCAAAACTCAAAACTCCTCTCTACCGATATCTAAGTTCGATGACATTTTCTTTAATGGTCACATCATAGATACCAAAAAATCCTTGTCCTAATAGTCCGATATCGAGGTATTGATTAATCGTCACCTCCGGATTCGTGACTTCAATACCCCCGACGGCGACAGAATTAACGCGACCTCGCGGAACTTCAACTTGACCACCCGCAGTGGAGGTGGTGACGACGCCTTGTGGCTTAACGTTTAAGACTTGTGCCATTGGGGGGGTAATCGCAATCCCGGAAGCACCTGTATCGAAGAGCATTTCAAAGCGGCGGTTGCCATTAAATTGGACATCAACGACCGGAATCCCAGACATCCGGCGTTTGATGGGAACTTGAATCACCGAAGGTGTACCGCTACCACTACCACACAGGTGACCCAGATCAATGACATTGCCATTGCTGTCTTCCAAGTAGCAGGGCAAATCACTCTGGGAATGGGAGACAGAGGTAGGTGAGACAATTCCTGCGATCGCGAGGAGTATAAATAAGATTTGGCGGGATAAATAGCGTTTCATAGTAGTCTTGCGCCCAGTTCGGCAGCCGTCGTTGTTAGTGGTCTAATCTTCTATTCCTTAATTTAACCCACGACATGGGGACACGTCCTCAGTTCAGCTCATCTGAGGGTTTGTCAGGGAACAGGGAATTGGCAATACGTAATTGACCTGCGTCTTAGCTGACCCATGTTTTAGCAATGACGAGAGTGAAATAGATTGAACAGGTCACTCATCCGGATATTTCATCAAGATGATGTAGATGTTAATAAATTTTCTTGATTCTTTGTTGTTAAAAAATTCTTTTTAAAAAAACATCAGAATCTTATTCAGTAAATTGCTAACTTAAGGAGCAGGGCGAAATCCAAAATGAAAATATATCCAAAGTCGTGAAAAATCCGGTTAAATCTCTACGCCTCTGCTCCCTCTGCTCCCTCTGCTCCCTCTGCTCCTTCTGCTCCCTCTGCTCCTTCTGCTCCCTCTGCTCCCTCTGCTCCCTTCTGCCTCACTTTTGCCATCCCTCTCATCAACATCAGAACTGTCCGTCTTAAACTTTTACCTAATTTTAAAATGGCTTTCCCTATCTTTTTCAGGCAACAATCTATCACCCGGCGAACCCTGGTTAATGTAGCATTGAGGATGGCTGGAGTTATCGTTGTATTAACGACTTGGAGTTACTTTCACACTTTATCATTTCTTGAATCGGAAGCATTAGAACGGGTCAAAAAATATGTAGAGGAACGAGGGGAACGGGAACGTATTCTATCTTCTATCGCTGTAGACAATCATACTCTCCTCAAGCAAGAATTAATAAAACAACTTCAAGAACCGAATTCTAACTCCTACAGTGAATTTAATCAGCTCTTCGTCCAGTGGTCTGATGGTGTTATCCGCAATCGACCTCCAGATCAGCCTCCGGAGAAGTTTGACACCCTTGAGCAGGCGGGGGTTTATATTGATAAAAACCTGGTCATCGACGCCGAGGTTCGACAGCGAGTTCTTGCCTTTTACAACTTAACCACAACTTATGGCGCAGTATGGCATCATCGTTTTATCAATACTTATATTACCAGCCCTGATAATATTATCGCGATCTATTGGCCCAAAACGCCTTGGGTGCAACGAGCTTCTACTGAGCTCAATCTCCAAGACGAGGAAAAAACCTATCATGGCAAAACGCAACCGAATGCAGCGTCAAAGACGGTATGGACAGGACTTTACTACGATCCTCAGGCTAAAGATTGGCTCGTCTCTGTGAAAACGCCTGTTAACTTAGACGGTGAACATATCGCCACAATTGGACATGATGTGACTCTAAATCAACTGATGGAGCGCCTGATTGAGGATAACATTGAGGGCGGTTATAATATCCTTTTTAGCGGGGATGGTCGTCTGATTCTTCATCCAGATAAAATTGATGAAATCAAACAAAAAAAAGGAAACTTCAATGTTTTGGAATCCGATGATCCTCATTTACAGCGTATTTTTCAATTGGTAAAACAGAGAAACTCCAATCAATATATTATTGAAAATACCAAAGACAATGAATACTTGGCTATCGCCAAAATTGATGAACCAGATTGGTATTTAGTCACCGTTTTCCCCCAGTCAATCTTAGCTAAGCCAGCCTGGAACACAGCCGGATTTATTCTGGGGTTAGGAATTTTAGCACTTGTCATTGAACTATTAGTCCTCTATTTTGTCCTGCGTCGCCAAGTTACTGATCCCTTAATTGAGTTGATGGGAGCAACTGAACGAATTGCTGCTGGCGATTTGAATATTCAACTGGATGATACTCGGAAAGATGAGTTAGGACGTTTAGCCAATCTATTTAACTCAATGGCGATTAAAGTTTACGTCCGTGAGCAATTCTTAAAACAAGCCGAATCGGAAGCGAAGCGCTTACAAAAAACCGAAGCCGATACCCGGCAGCGGGTTGAAAGTATTAATCAAGTTCTCGAAGGTAGAGTCGAAGAACGAACCGCTCATTTAACGGCGATTATTAATAATTTAGTCGATGGTTTACTTGTTACCGATACCCAAGGAAAAATATCCCAGTTTAATCCCGCTCTCTTAAGAATGTTAGGGTTAGGAGAACTCGATATTACAGATAAAAATGGTCAAGATGTATTAAGCCGTAAGTTAGTGGAATTAATTACCCAAACCCAGAACCACCATCGGGAAGTCTTTACCGCAGAAATTGAGCTTGCGGAGGGACGTGTCGGTAAAGCTGTAGCCACGGCTATTGATAAAGTGTCCTCGGCTGATGGTGCAGTTGAGGAGTTTCTTGGATCAGTTATTATGATCCGAGATATCACTGTTGAAAAAGAAGTGGATCAGATGAAAACGGATTTTATCTCTACCGTTTCCCATGAACTGAGAACACCGCTGACTTCTGTACTGGGATTTACTAAAATTATCAAGAAAAAACTTGAAGAGGTAATTTTCCCCCAAATCCAGACCGAAAATAAGAAAATTCAGCGCACGGTTCGCCAAGTGAAAGATAATGTGAATATTATTGTATCTGAAGGAGAACGATTGACCGCATTAATTAATGATGTTCTTGATATTGCTAAAATGGAGGCAGGAAAAGTTGATTGGAACATGCAGCCTTTATCAGTCAAAGATATCATTGAACGGGCAATAGCCGCGACAAGCTCTTTATTTGAGGATAAACAAATACAATTTATTAAAAATGTAGATAGCAATCTACCGGAAATTTCTGGAGATAAAGACAGACTGATTCAAGTCCTCATTAATTTAATTTCTAATGCTGTTAAATTTACTGAAAAAGGTTCGATAACTTGCCGTGCTAGAAAAAGGCATAGTGAAATTATTATTAGTGTTATTGACACGGGTATGGGTATTTCTCCTGCCGATCAGCCTAAAGTATTTGAAAAATTTAAGCAAGTCGGCGATACACTAACTGACAAGCCTAAAGGAACAGGTCTAGGATTACCCATTTGCAAGCAAATTGTCGAACATCATGGCGGCAGAATTTGGGTTGAAAGTGAGCTAAAAAAAGGAAGTAAGTTTTCTTTTACACTTCCTATTCATACTGATCTACCCGTTCAAGTGAATATGATGGATATGGATACGTTAGTTAAGCAGCTTCAACGCACCGTCACCACCCAACCCTCATCAACTAAAAACACTGCTAATAAAACTGTACTCGTTGTCGATAATGAAGCATTAATTCGTCAACTCTTGCGACAAGAACTAGAGTCACGGGGATATCAAGTCCGAGAAGCAAAAGATGGTCTAGAAGCGATCAAACTCATCAAGCAAGAACGACCGGATCTTATCACTCTAGATGTAATGATGCCGGAAATGAATGGCTTTGATGTTGCCGCCGTATTAAAAAATGACCCATCAACAATGGATATTCCAATTATTATTTTATCCATTATTGAAGACCACGAACGAGGATATCGGTTAGGAATAGATAAATATATCACTAAACCATTTGAATCAGAACAGTTGCTTCAGGAAATCGACTGTTTAATCGCTCAAGGAAGTTCAAAAAAGAAAATATTAGTGATTGATGAAAATATCTCCACTGTTAAAACTCTAGCTGATATTTTAACCACCCGAGGATATAATGTGATTGAAGTCTTTGAGGGAGAGGATTTTAAAGAAAAAGCCATTGCAGTCAAGCCAGATATGATCATTGTGAATTCTGAGCTATCTGAACGATATAATATTGTTAAAACCCTGCGATTTGAGAAAGGTCTGGAGAATGTCTTTTTTCTCCTATTAGCGAATGAAAAACCCGATGGTTACTATCAGTCTAAAGAAGTTGCTGAATAAAAAAGATGTTTTATCTCTGCTCAAAGAGATGAGTTCTGTCATGGAGACACCCATTCTGATTCAGGATACCCAAGGTCGTCTCCTTTTCGGTGAAGCAACCCAAGAGAAACTGGAAAGCTATCCGGTAAAACTTGCTAATGATATTATTGGTTGGATCAGAGGTAGCGAAAAAGCATCATCTTTGGCATCTCTACTGAGTTATATTGCCAATAAAGAGCTTCAGGAAAAAATGTTGGCAAGGGAAACCTTGGATAAATATAAAGAAATTAACTTGCTTTATAATATCTCAGGGCGGTTAACAGCTTGCCTCGATCTCAAACAAGTTGCTAATCTGATTATTGATGAAGCCACCCGATTAATTAAAGCTACCAGTGGTTCACTTATGTTATTAAATTCCGACACGAGTGAGTTTGAGTTAATCGCCGCCATTGGTCAAGAATATGACCCAAAAGCACCCTTGGCTTTGGGAAAAGGAATCGCGGGTCATTTAATCTTGACAGGTAAAGCTGAAATTATTAATAATGTACAATCGGATATTCGATTTATTGAAGGTTATAATCAAATTTATTCTCTAATTTGCGCTCCATTAAAAACTAAAGATGGTATAATTGGAGTGATTAATATTAGTCATCAAGAGCCGATTAACTATACGGCGGCTGATTTAAAGCTATTGACTGCCCTCGCCTCCCAAGCAGCATCTGCCATTGAAAATGCGATTTTGCATGAACAAAAACTAAAAGAAGAGCGGATCAAAAGTAATCTTGAACGTTATGTATCCGCTAAAGTAGTTGAGGCAATTTTGGAAGAAAAAGATGATTTTTCCTTCGAGCCAGCTAAACGAGATATTGCTATTTTATTTTCAGATATTAGAAATTTCACCACTAAATGCGAAGAATTACCTCCGGAATTAATTGTCGAATACTTGAATGAGTATTTTACCCACATGGTTGATGTAATTTTTAGCCATGGCGGAACTGTAAATAAGTTTGTGGGTGATATGATTGTGGCAATGTTTGGCGCTCCCTCTCGTTTAGTTTATAGTGAGCAAGGCGCGATTAAAACGGCGATTGAAATGCAAAAGCGGATAAAAAAAATCCCTGTCCATTGGATTCGACAAAATTTTATCACCGGAATTGGTATCAGTTCTGGGGAAGTGATTGTCGGTAATGTTGGCTCTCCTCAGCACATGGACTATACCGCCATTGGTGATAAGGTCAATATTGCCTCTCGCTTACAATCGATTGCCAAAGGGGAACAAATTTTGGTGTGTCGCAGTGTCTATGAAGTTACCCATAATCTGTTTAAGTTTAAGGAAGTTGGCACGGTTCAAGTTAAGGGCAAGAAAAAACCCGTAGATGTGTTTGAAGTGATCTATTAATATGAACAAAAAAGTCTTGATTGTTGATGACGAACCACACATTCGCCTGTTAATGGCACAAACCTTAGAAGAGTTGGAAGACGAAGGGGTAGAAATCCTGATTGCTGAAAATGGTGAAGAGGCGATTGAAACCATTAAGACTGAAAAACCTGATCTAGTTTTCCTGGATGTGATGATGCCTAAAATGAATGGTTTTGATGTTTGTTATGCGGTTAAAAATAACCTGGATATCAAAGATGTCTATATTATTATGCTAACCGCAAAGGGGCAAGAGTTTGACAAAGAAAAAGGTCAACAAGTCGGCGCAGATTTGTATATGACTAAGCCTTTTGATCCCGATGAAGTCGTCGAAAAATCCTGGGAAGTTCTGGGGTTGTGAAATCAATTTTGATTAAATTATTTCCCTGGGATAGTTAATAAGGTTTCCGGGCAGAAAGTCAGGGCGTGTTTAATCTAATTTGATGGCTTAGTTTTATACCCAGAACCCGTAGGGGCGCACCGACGTGCGCCCACCAACACGGTGTAGTACAGTAACTATGAGATAGTCCAGAATTGGGGCGGGTTTAGTTGCATCTCCTGTGAAGTCAAAAAGGATAATCGTAAAACCCGCCCCTACAAAACACTTGATTTTTATTAAATTTATTTCATCGCAGTGCTGTACATTTTATTTCTACGATGAGTCTAGGGTCAGATAAAGCGGTTACACCCACCTTTGTCCAAGTCGGATATTTGTGAATGAAATACCGATCTTTTACTTCCATAAAAAGTAACAAATGGGGAATGATTAACGATTGTGATCCTGAAGCCATATTCGACGCATTGTCCCCTGGAACCGAAGCGGGACTTGTGACATGATAGGTCACCATTTCTACAACATCCTCAAAGGTTACGCCTGCGGTTAAAAGAACTTTATTGACATTTTCAAACGCCTGGACAAACTGAGCTTCTATCCCCTCAACCACCTGTAAATTTTCGTCGCGACCCACTTGACCGGAGACATAAACGGTATTTCCAATTCTAATACCCGGACAATAGTGATACTTTTCATAGAGGATTTCCATACCCGTGGGAATAATGACTTCGCGAGTCACGACCATAACTAATCTCCTTTGGTAGACAATTATGCCAATACTCTACCTCTAAACCTGGGGATAATCAGGGTAGCTTTTAGATTTTGAAGCTTGGATTTTAGAGTTTAGAACTATTGCTGCTTGATTAATTGTCTAACTAATTCAGCCAAATGGGAACAACGTGACATCCTCCTACACCGAATCAAGATTACGGTGTAGGCTTCCAAGCCTCACGACTTAGCTTTCCTGCTTGTTCCCTTACGGGGTTTCGCCACTTGCCTAGACGAAGGGAACTTCGTCCCCAGTAGACCGACTTCACAGGCAGTTTCCATTCCTGTCTGCCCGACAGTACTAATGAGGGTTATCCCTCGATTTCTAATCACCTGACCACTGGCAACATCTCTGTCCGTCGTATAGTTACAATTCGGACATTGATGAATCCTTACACTCAGGTCTTTTTTGACTTCACCACCACAATTAGGACACTCCCCTGATGTGCCTCTAGCATCGACAACAGCAAAGAACTTTCCACGTTTGAAGCAGATGTACTCAGTGATGGCACGGAACTGACCAAAGCCACCATCTAACATCTGTTTTCCCAGGAACCCTTTAGCGGTGATGCGGTAATCAATGTCTTCCATGAAGATCATGTCACCCTCATCGCACAAGGCATGAGCTTGTTTGAAATGGAAGTCTTTGCGAGTGTTGTCGATTTTGTGGTGTAATAGAGCCACCTTAATTCGGGCTTTCTCGTAATTTTTTGACCTCTTTTGTTTCCTGCTTAGCCTGCGTTGCAGTAATTTCAACTTGCCTTGTAGCTCGGCAAAAAACCTGGGAGGTCTTACAAGAGTGCCTTCAGAAGTTGCTAAAAACTTCTCTAACCCAATATCAACACCGATGGGATACCCATGTGGTTTATGGTCTGGGACAGAGACATCACACTGAATATTGATAGATGCGTACCATTTATCGGCTTTCTTGATAATACGAACCTGTTTCACCGTGAATCCAGAGGGGATAGGACGGTGCAGATTAATTGGGATTATCCCCAGCTTGGGTAGCTTGATATGCTCCTTTGTTACCGGATTTTCCTTGAACTGAGGAAACAGTAACGATTTGAACTGCCCAACCTTTTTGAATCTGGGAAAACCAAACCCTCTGTGTTGGAAGTGTTTCCAAGCCGTGTGCAGTTGTTTAATAGCTTGCTGGAGAACCTGAGAAGGAACTTCGCTCAATCGAGGGAATTCCTTCTTTGCCTTGGGCAACTTATTAAGCTGACTGGTTTCGTTGGGGAACAGAGCATCAGCCGGGATGATGTACTCTTTTTCGATAGAGCATCTATCGATTATACACTTTCTACTATTGCACCAATCTTTGATTTGCCTAAGAGCGTAGTTGTACGCTTTCCGGCAAATCTCCATCCAATCAAGCAGGATAAACTGTTGATTGGCGTCTGGATAGATGCGGTAGCGATAGTTAAGTGTCAGCATCGGTGTTTATTGGTGCATGAACTGATTATAAAACATTTACAGGCTAACGCAACACCGTTAAATGTTAATTTAGGTGACAGCGATCCACCTAAATTAACTTGGGGGAGTTGTATATCCCAACGCTGAATAAAATTACAGCGTGGGTCTTACAACTCCCCCAAACCCCCTGGTAAGATAAACGGGCAAGTAGTGCGATATAGCCTAAAAAACTACTTTTTATAACAAAATGCCACACTAAGTGATGGGAATGACTAGCACACCGCCGCAGAGATAGCCATAGGGGGTGAAGTTACGCGATCGCGTAACCCAGTCTTAGTGTTGCGCCTGTTGCCAATGCTGGTGAAAAGGGTATCAATAAAGGTTTTAACCGCTGGTCACGGTCAATTTAAATCAAACATGTATTGCAAATGAATTAAGATTCAACTAGAATTAAAATGCAGGCACATTAAAGCGAAAATTACGGATTCGTTATAGGAGTTTTACATTATGAGAACCCAATCCACTCAGCACCTCTGGCGATCGCGTCAACGGTTCATGGCTCTAGTGCTAGCAGGGGTAGCCATGAGTAGCGCGATCGCAGCTTGTTCCAATCCCCCCAGTAACACCGCTGACGCCGACAGTCCCGTCAAGTTAACCCTGGTATCCTATGCGGTAACCCAGAAAGCCTATGAACAAATCATTCCCCAATTTGTTGAACAGTGGAAAGCCAAGACCGGTCAAACCGTCACCTTTGACCAAAGTTATGGCGGATCAGGCTCCCAAACTCGCGCCGTCATTGATGGCTTAGAAGCCGATGTTGTCGCCTTAGCTCTAGCTTTGGATACGCAAAAGATTGAAAAAGCCGGACTCATTGAGCCGGGTTGGGAACAAGAATTTCCCAATGATTCCATCGTTCATACATCGGTGGCGGCTCTGGTCACACGGGATGAGAAAGTAAACGTGACTCAATGGTCTGATTTGACGAAAGATGGCGTCAAAGTCATCACCGCCAATCCCAAAACCTCTGGGGGAGCCAGATGGAATTATCTGGCGCTATGGGGAGTGATTACCCAAGCCGGGGGTAGCGACAAGGACGCCGAAACCTTTGTCGAAAGCGTCTATAAAAATGTCCCCGTTTTGCCAAAAGACGCTCGCGAAGCCAGTGATGTGTTCTTTAAACAAGGTCAGGGTAATGTATTAATTAATTATGAAAACGAAGTCCTTCTCGCCAGGGAACAGGGAGATAATCACCCCTTTATTATTCCCACGGACTATAACATTTCCATCGATAATCCCGTCGCTGTTGTTGATGCCAATGTCGATGAACATGGGACTCGCGAAATCGCCGAAGCCTTTGTTAAATTTCTATTTACTCCAGAAGCACAGCGAGAATTTGCCAAAATCGGCTTCCGTCCTGTAGATGAAACTGTTGCTCAAGAGTTTGCCAGTAAATATCCCACCGTGGAAAACTTGTTTACGGCGAAAGATTTGGGCGGCTGGGATCAAATTCAAGCCAAATTTTTTGAAGATGGTGCCGCCTTCGACAAAATGCAAGCAAAACTCGCTCAATCCAAATAGAAAGAATAACCCCTAAAGCCCACCGACTCCAATGACTCACAACACTTACACCACTCCAATTAACTCAGACAAGAGTTCTGAGAACCACAGACTCACTCACACTCGTGTCCGAGTCCGCATTCCTCAGATATATCATCAGGAACCCCTCCTCTCAAATCTAATTTCCCAACAAGGATTAAACATTACGATTAATGCCGCCTTGTTAGGAGGGAATGCAAAAGGAGATGGTTGGTTTGACCTAAGACTTCAGGGTACTGCTAAGCAAATTGACAGTGCCTTAATCTACCTTTCGGACTTGGATGTCGAGGTTTGGCATGAATCCAGTGCGGAACCAGATGGCTGGTAGTCAAGGAGTATTAAAACTATCATGATTCTTTTCCTAGGATTTTACAGTTCTGTCGCCCTCTACTGTTTTGCCGTTTACTTGAAAACGTTTCAGCAAGAAACTGACTTATCGACTGAGGAATTACGTTTATCTTGGCTGGTTATCGTATTAGCTCCTCTGTTGTGGTTCATTGTTGTTCCCATTTCTTACCTGGAGAAATATCATAAATCTTCCACCTCCTATGACTAATTCAGCAGATTACTTTCAATCTTTAACCACCTGGGGGCGGAATAAGGTTGCCACCATTTCTATACCCTGGACGATCACTTTCGTTTACCTCAGTCTAGTTTTATTACTGCCGATCGCGGCATTGATGAGCAAGTCCCTCAGCTTAGGAGTCTCAGAGTTTTGGCGGATTGCCACTTCTGACGTGGCTCGCTCGGCTTACAATGTTACCTTCGTTACCGCTCTCCTCGCCGCCCTGATAAATGGTGTGATGGGAACTCTCGTGGCTTGGGTTTTAGTCCGCCATGATTTCCCCGGTAAAAAATTCGTTGATGCGGCGGTCGATTTGCCTTTTGCGCTCCCAACTTCAGTGGCTGGATTAGTGTTAGCTACTGTTTACAGTGATAAAGGTTGGATTGGACAATTCTTTGCTCCATTTGGCATCAAAATTGCTTTCACTCGCTTGGGTGTATTTGTGGCAATGGTATTTATCTCGCTTCCGTTTATTGTCAGAACATTACAACCTGTTTTACAAGAGATGGAAAAAGAAATCGAAGAAGCGGCTTGGTCTTTGGGTGCATCTAGCTATCAAACCTTTTTCAGAGTCTTACTTCCTCCCCTAGTTCCACCCATTCTGACGGGGGTAGCGCTGGGTTTTTCGCGGGCGGTTGGAGAATATGGTTCTGTGGTGATTGTTTCATCGAGTATTCCTTTCCAAGATTTAATTGCGCCAGTACTTGTGTTTCAACGGTTAGAACAATACGACTATGGGGGAGCCACTGTAATTGGTACTGTTTTGCTTGTCGGTTCATTACTTCTACTGCTGGTGATTAACGGACTACAACAATGGGGGCGTCGTTATGCTGCGTAATTTGTTTTCTCGCGTCTCCATTAAGGAAAATGGGGGAAATTTTAGTAACATCAAGGTAACAAAAAATGAGAATCGTAAAACCCACCCCCAAACACAATTATTAATCGCGATCGCGTTAGGTTATCTGTTCCTTGTTTTATTCATTCCCGCCTTAGCTGTGTTCTATGAAGCCTTTCATCAAGGGATTGGTGAATTGTTCGCCGCGATGGGGAGTCGGGAATTCTTACACGCTGTCCGCATGACTGTGATTATGGCTGCGATCGCGTTACCTTTAAATACGGTGTTTGGACTCTGTGCGGCTTGGGTAATTGCCCGTAATCAGTTTCGTGGACGTGCTTTACTGATCAGTATTCTTGACTTACCCTTTGCCATTTCTCCAGTTGTTGCGGGTTTAATGATTGTCTTACTTTATGGACGAAATGGCTGGTTTGCGCCGCTACTCAATAGTTTAGACATCAACGTTCTTTTTGCTATACCTGGAATGGCAATGGCGACGATTTTTGTGACGTTACCGTTTGTGGCGCGGGAAGTTATTCCAGTGATGGAAGATATGGGTTCAGATCAAGAAGAAGCGGCGCGTATCTTGGGGGCGAATGACTGGCAAATTTTCTGGCGCGTCACTTTACCCAATATTCGCTGGGGTTTACTCTATGGTATTTTGCTAACTAATGCTAGGGCGATGGGGGAATTTGGGGCGGTTGCTGTAGTTTCTGGTGGCATTTTAGGTCGGACTCAAACGTTACCTATTTTTGTGGAGCAAGCCTATAAAAATTATCAAACCCAAGCCGCCTTTGGTGCAGCGGCAATTTTGGCACTTTTAGGATTTGTGACGCTGATTGTCAAGGAGATTTTAGAGCGCAATACAAGCCGTCCGGTTCATCATTAAGGGGTCATTGGTCAAATGGTTTTCTCAGCAAAGGTTAGTCAGGGCGGGTTTAGTTACATCAGGGTGAGGTAAGAAAGGATAGTAGTGAAACCCGCCCCTACACACCCAAAATTATGTTCTTGAACGAAGGATCAAAAATTTACAGGAGTTATTATGAGCATCATTGTTGAACAGGTTTCTAAGCAGTTTGGTAATTTTGTTGCCTTGGATCGAGTTAATTTGACGGTAAAAGAAGGGAGTTTGGTGGCGCTATTGGGTCCATCGGGTTCCGGGAAATCTACACTGTTACGGGCGATCGCCGGATTGGAACCTCCGGATAGTGGGTCAATTGTAATTAATGGTCAGGATACAACCCATTTAGATGTCAGTCGGCGTAATATTGGTTTTGTGTTCCAGCATTATGCCTTATTTAAACATTTAACCATTCGCCAAAATATTGCCTTTGGTCTAGAAATTCGGAAGCGTCCCCGACGATTTGTCAAGCAACGGGTTGAGGAATTATTAGAGTTAGTCCAGTTGCAAGGATTAGGCGATCGCTATCCGTCTCAATTGTCGGGGGGTCAACGCCAGCGAGTCGCATTGGCGCGGGCTTTGGCGGTACAGCCGCAGGTACTGCTTTTAGATGAACCTTTTGGTGCTTTAGATGCTAAGGTGCGGAAAGAACTTCGGGCTTGGTTGCGGCGGTTACATGAAGAGGTTCACGTTACCAGTATTTTTGTTACCCATGATCAAGAAGAAGCCATGGAAGTGGCGGATGAAATTGTGGTGATGAATCAAGGACGAATTGAGCAAATTGGCACCCCTGACCAAATTTATGATCATCCGGCTAATGCGTTTGTGATGAGTTTTATTGGTCCAGTGAATGTGCTACCGAGTACCGCCCATCTTTTCCGAAATAATGATATGACGGCGATAAAAACTCAGATGTTTGTTCGTCCCCATGATATTCAGGTACAAACCTCGGCTAATGGAGTTACGTCACCGGCTATCGTCAAACGGGTTATTCATTTGGGCTGGGAAATTCAGGTTGAGTTAGCCTTTATGGATGAACAAACGATTGTGGCACATTTGAGTCGCGAACAGTTTGATACACTTAATCTAAAGCCCGGTCAGCAGGTGTTTGTTAAACCCAAGGATGTGAAGGCGTTCCCAGAGTTAACCTCGATGATTTATCAAGCGTCTTGAAAAAAACTAGAATACCTATTTCATAATCCGGTTAAACTCCAAAATTGCAACATTTGCTACCTGATAACCCATTGTGTTCCAGACGTAGGATGCTACGTCTGGAACAACCACCAAATAACCTATGAATATCCTAGAATTTTCTGTACTGGTTTGGGCTGGCTCATTCACGGCTGGTTTTTTAGGCGCGGTTACTGGCTTAGGGGGTGGTGTAGTTATTGTTCCCCTGTTGGTGTCCGTATTTGGGGTAGATATCCGATATGCGGTGGGTGCGTCTTTGGTGTCAGTGATTGCTACGTCTTGTGGTGCAGCTTCTTCTTATTTAAAAAAAGGATATGCGAATTTGCGAATTGGCATGTTTCTGGAAGTCGCCACCACAATGGGTGCTATTATGGGTGCCTTGATTGCCGCTTATGTATCGGTTAAAGCCTTGACATTGGTGTTAGCGATCGCACTGATTTATTCTGCCTACTTTTCCTGGCAAAATCAACCCAAGCCGGACACCCCTGAATCCCCTGATTCCCTGGCTACTTATCTGAAACTTAATGGAACGTATCCCACCCCTGATGGATTGATGATGTATCACGCTAATTCTATTCCCATGGGTTTTGGTGTGATGATGGTTGCTGGCGTATTATCGGGGTTACTGGGTATTGGTTCGGGGGCGTTTAAAGTGCTAGCCATGGATCAAGTCATGGGTTTACCGTTTAAAGTGTCTACCACTACCAGCAATTTTATGATTGGGGTAACGGCGGCGGCGTCAGCCGGAGTTTATTTAAGTAGGGGTTATATTGACCCTGGATTGGCAATGCCTGTAATATTGGGGGTATTACCGGGTGCTTTATTGGGGGCAAATGTTCTTATCGGCGCCAAGACAGAGATTTTGAGAATCGTCTTTAGTCTGGTACTTTTAGTGATGGCGCTTAAGATGATCTACCAGAGTTTTATCGGGGTGGGATAAAATGAATCGAGTTAATTTCAAGTTGCTGAAACCCGAACCTGCGATCGCGAATTCTACCTGTGAACGAAAGGTGAGACAGAAGTCAGAGGGTAAAGGAGTTTCAGAAAAGGAGGAATGTGGCGATGTCGCCGGAAATGATCACGGTTTAGAGGGATATGAGATAACGGATTTATCCCGTAATTTTCAGGTTAATGATCAAGAATCGGCGACGGAATCCGCTAATCCGCTACAACTTGAACAGTGGATTGGTAATCTGCTGAACTATGGCGTAATTTTGTCAAGCAGTCTCGTTTTGGTGGGGGGAATTCTTTATTTAATTCGCCACGGATTTGAACCGGTGAATTACCGGATGTTTCAAGGAGAACCTGCTGAATTTCGCTCGCCTGTTGGTGTCATCCAAGGGGTGTTGTCCGGTCGCCGTCGGGGTATTATTCAATTGGGATTACTGGTTCTCATTGCTACTCCGATTCTCCGAGTTGCTTTTTCCTGCATGATGTTTATCCGACAGCGAGATTGGATCTATACTGTTTTGACGTGGCTGGTTCTGTTTGGGTTGATTTACAGCTTTGTCGGCGCGTATTACTAATTTATTATGAAATTTATTTAATGGGGGGTCAGACCCCTCCCTAGCTCTCCCCTGGGAGTGGAGGGAAGCAAGCCAATAGGATCATTTATTCCCTGGCGTCTAAGGATAGCGACATTCTGCTTAAGTCAGAGATGATTTGGTAGCTTTTGTTACAATTGCGGAGAAATTTTTCCTTCGATTTTGATTATTGGACGGGTATTTTAGCATCGGGGAATTCACTCCAATGGCGTTTGGACTGGCTCCGTAATAACACGGTGTGAAAAACTCGGTCAGATTCTGTAAACTGAATATATCAGCTATCGAATTAGTGATAGTGAGCCTCCTAGCTCAATTGTGGATTAAGCCTATTTCAGGTGATAACCAACAGCAATATCGCTCTTGCGATCGCGTACTCTGTCGGTAAAACTCTCTTTCTTAGCGGGAGATCAGGGGAAGTCACGGAATATCTGGGACTTCTCGTCACGTTTACCCGAAAAGCCATGTCCTGGAAGTGAATTGCACTATACGATCCAACTTTAAGATCCCTCTTTGCGATCCCTCTTGGGCATGTCATTATTAAACTAACTATCAAGTTTTGATTTTTAGGGGTGCATCAATTGAATCATAAATCTTTGTCTGGGGCAAATCTTGCTCCAAATGTTATTACGGTATCACTGCGATCACCGTCTTATAGTGTGCCAATTCAACAATGGCACTTTACAGATCAACCGATTATTAAAATTGGGCGATGTGCGGATAACCATATTGTGCTACGGAGTTCGGTTGTCTCGCGTTACCATCTAGAACTGCGGTGTGTGGGGAACCGATGGAAACTGATTAATTTTGGCAACAATGGGACGTACAAGAATGGTCAACCGATTACGGAATTGGAAATTCCCGATGAGATTATTATTCAACTCGCCCTTTCGGGTCCCCAATTGCAGATTAATCTCAGTACCAATGTACCAGAACCGTTGTTAAAGCTGCTTCGCCATCAAGATTCAGACCACCGCAATCTTCCGGGACGGTTACGTACCATGTTCAGCGGAAGTTGAGCATAGATAGGGCGACCCGAGTTAATTAAGCGGACTCCCGTTCGTTGTTCATTTGTGGAAGCGGGTCGCCTCTAGGTGAGAACTAGGGATGGGATGCCAAATGAATTTCAAATGAATTTCAATCAATTTCTATTTTAAGAGCAGGCTGGGTAAGCTGGTAATATATGTGCAGCCCGGATTAAGAGATGGCAAAAGCAGCCAAACCGCCTAAATCTGACTTGACAACACGACTCCAGAGTAATTACCTATTTAAGGAATTAGACGCCGACTGGTTGGATGATTATCTGAAAACCTTAGATATCAAGGGAGAAAAGCTTTACTCTAGTCGTCCCGTCTATACCGCCTTTCGTCCCGGCGTTTCCTTGGATTTCCTGTATGTAATTGTCAATGGCGGACCGGTGATTACTCGCAGTACGCCGTTAGATCGGGTGATATCCATTAGCTATCCCGGTGGTTGTTTTGGGATGAGGAACTTGGCATTTAGCTATGGACAGGTGTCGAGATCCTTTCCGAGTTTGGTGGAAGCCTATAAAACTACAGATGTATTCCAGATTCCCTTGGACGTGATTGAGTCCATTTATAAAGAAAACCAGACATTTCGCGATCGCTACGATTTGCTGTTTGAGTTGCGGGAGAAGTTTCAGTACCATTTACTCAATTGCAGCACCTATCCCCCTCAAGCTGTTGCGGCGCTGTTGCGAGCCTTGGTG
The DNA here is from genome assembly GCF_040219735.1 of Coleofasciculus sp. G1-WW12-02. Lineage (NCBI taxonomy): Bacteria > Bacillati > Cyanobacteriota > Cyanophyceae > Coleofasciculales > Coleofasciculaceae > Coleofasciculus > Coleofasciculus sp. G1-WW12-02. Next base: position 26,448 of record NZ_JAVJRX010000102.1, read on the forward strand.
TATCAGGAGCGATCGCTAGGGAATCAACCGGATGCCAATGGTGTTTATGTATTTGATCTGCCTGTGGATGTGATTGCTCATGCCAGTCAGCTTAACCATCGTACCGTAGAACAGGTACTCAAGGGAATGCAACAAGTTGGATTATTAGCCTCCCCAACCGCCAAGGATACCTCTAGCGATATCGTCCGCGTTGCTGATCCAGAAGGGTTAAAGGAAGTCTACAGTGCGACTAGGGATAAAGTATCCTGGTGGCCCCTAAAGTGAGCGACTATTAGTTGAAGTTTATACCTCACTTACTCAGTAAAAAATGCTGGATACACAAAAGCAAATGCCGTCGAACTGGGAATAGGGGTTCCATCTAGTTCTTCAACCCTAACGGTTTCCAGTTCATTGTCCCAACGGGCACTAATTTGCCGACCATTGAAATCTACAATCTGTGTACCCACTTGCTTGAGTTCTTGGTGAGGAAACTGATGACTGATACCAGAAAAGCGATTGTTTGGGGTTTGATTATCTGGTTCCCACACATAGCTATTGACACTCCCTCGCCTGAGACGAGGGATTCTTCTTTCATCCAGAAACCTTAGAGTATTGATTCTCATCAATACTCCAGAGGGCTAACTGTCCAGAAGCGTTTACCCAGTATTTCTGGGAGATTCGCGTATGCCCTACGCTAGTCTTAGCCTTGATTAGAATATTTATGGCAGCATTCCAGTCCCTATCAAGGACAGTGCCGCAGCTACAAACATGAGTACGGGTACTCAAAGACTTCTTAACCCTAGCGCCGCAGCAAGAGCAATCTTGCGAAGTGAAGCTAGGGTTTATTGCTACCAATTCTCTACCAAACAGGTTGGCAAAGTATTCCAGCCATTCGCGAAATATTGTCCAACCAGCATCTGATATTGACTTGGCTAATCTATGGTTCTTAACCAGTCCTCGAACATTTAAGTCCTCAATCGCCACGAAATCGTTAGATTTCATTACGCATCTTGCTAGCTTAACCGCAAAATCTTTACGCTGGCGACTGACTTTTAAATGTTGTCTACCCAGCCTTTGCTGGGCTTTCTTCCGATTCTGACTACCTTTTTCACATTTAGAGAGTCGGCGTTGCAGTCGTTTCAACCTTCTCTCAGACTTTCTGAGAAAACGAGGGTTACCTACCTGGTCTCCATTTGAGTCGGTGTAGAAATGGTTGAGTCCAACATCTAAGCCAATTTGCCTATTCGTCTGTTCAACGCTTTCACAACGCTCTACATCAATACAAAACTGAGCATAGTAACCATCAGCCCGTCTAACCAAGCGAATCCGCTTGATCTGGGACTGCTGGTAGAAATGCAAGTCTCGTGTTCCAACCAGTTTTAAGCGACCAATACCAGTTTTGTCGGTGATAGTCAGATACTTTCTATCATCAGAGAGCTTCCAGCCACTTGTCTTATATTCGACCGAGCGGCAGTTTTTCTTAAACTTTGGAAAGCCCTTCTTACCTTTGATCTTCTTTTTGCAATTATCGTAGAATCGACTGATGCCAGCCCAAGCACGTACCCTTCGGGAAGGCTTCGCCAACAGCAGAAGCTTGACGCGCCATTGAATTTAAAGTAGCAGCAAAAGGATACTCTGGGTCTTCGGCTAAAACCTTGGTGTACTTGTTTAAAGCATACCGATCAACCTTTTCCTCCCTCGGAGCGTCGAGCCAATATCGCAAACATTTGTTGCGAATAAACTGGCATATTCTTATGGCTTCATCTATAGCTCTAAGTTGAGCTTTAGGTGCTTTTGCTTTAAATTCGTAAACTAGCATCGTCTCGACCCATCGATGTGTTAATTTTAAGAGTATCACTCTAGTCGTTCATTGTCAATGCATCCAGAAAGTAGATACAAGAGGACTCGCAGGGCTGTATACAATCTTACTGTTCATGTTGTATTTGTGTCTAAATACCGTAGAAGCGTGTTCACAAAGGAGATGTTGGTAAGGCTGTCAGAGGTATTCGAGTCTGTAGCGAGCAGTTGGGAGTCAGAAGTCATTCAATTTAATGGAGAAGAGGAGCATGTGCATCTCCTTCTTTCTTATCCGCCTCACAAATTACTGAGCAGCCTGATTGCTAATTTGAAAGCCACATCATCCAAGACGATGTGGCGAGAATTTGAGCCGACATTAGCTCCTGTTTACAAGAAGAAGGTTTTATGGACAGGTTCTTATTTTGTCTCTAGCTGCGGAGGTGTTACGATAGACAGGCTTAAGGTCTATATCCAAGAGCAAGAATGTCCTGATTCATCCCATCGCTGAAAGCGAGGGTCTTCTCAGGACGGGAAGGATAAAAATTCTGGAAAATTGCGGCGGCATGGTCAGGGTTCACAAATTTATCTAAAGTCCACATCAGCATGACCAGAAACACACTCAGTCGTAGCAAGAGTAATACAACTGGAATTCGGCGATCGCTATTCATCGGGCTTTTATCAACTCCTAACTATACCTAAACAGTGAAACGTTCCTTTAATAGTCCTCAAGAATTCGATAAAAAGCGTTAAGACAACTTAGTGAGCAATCCCAAGATTTTTTTCGAGGTTGGTGTAAGCAGTGTACGGCGATAAGCATCCGCTGCTTTCTTAATGCCTTCAGCTTGAGTTGGATAGGGATGAATTACACCCGATAACCCACTCAAACCCACCTTATTCACAATCGCTGTAGTCACTTCACTAATCATCTCACCTGCATGACGAGCGACAATGGTTGCTCCCAAAATTGTATCGGAACCTTTCTGGTGATGAATCTTAACAAATCCATCTTCTTCACCATCTGCGATCGCGCGGTCTACACTACTAAACGGAATCTTGATCGTATTGACCTCAATCCCCTTTTCCTGAGCCTCATGTTCGTACATTCCCACATGTGCAATTTCTGGATCAGTATAGGTTACCCAAGGCATCACTAAGCTGCTGAGTTGGGAACGTCCTAAGCCAAACGGAGACTCTTCAATTTTTGTTACTATCGAGCCATCACAAGGATTCTCGCAGCCCACTGGAGAAACAGTAATGACCGGAGGCGGGGGTATGTCACTTTAATTTGCGACTTTGGACAAACTAAAAATAAGCTTATCGCCCATCTAGGTGTCAAAACGAAAGCAGTTTTTGTCGAGAAATGGCTTGAAAGCCTTTTATTGTATAGTTTCCACCTTAATACAGCAAGCCCTGCATCGCCATCATCCATCACGTTTTCACTTCCCCAAACTTGGGACTCCAAAACGTCCCCTTTTTCGTCCAAAAATAAGCCACATTTTTACATTTCCCCTGGCGAGACTTGGGATTCGCACAACGCAGCATCTTCTTAGACTCACCCTCTTTCTCATATTCATACAACTCCAACGGCTTCCCACAACTCGGACAAGCATACTCCGTTAACTTGTCTGGCTTGGCTGGCTTGGCTGGCTTCGCTTTCGGTGCAGGGCGATCTGAACGCGGTAACTCATACTCCCCAGCCTTGGCATTCCAAAACATTACCACCCCACATCCCCCTTGGCGATTATCGCAACTGAGGAAATGATCCGCTTTCAGCTTCTGAGACTGAGAAAACACCTTAGTCATCAAATGCTGACATTTAGGACAGGGATAATCCGTGGATTCCGTTCTCGGACGCCGTTTCGATTCACCCTTCGGAGTAGACTGAGTTTGACTGGATATCTCTGGAACTTGGGCAAACGCCGAGTTGAGCGCGGGAGCAAAATAATCCCGATTCCACCCCGTCAAATAACACTCCCAATCCAATTTACCTGACGCGATCGCATCTAAATCCGATTCCATCTTAGCCGTAAATTCTGGCTGAATCAGATCAGGTAACACCTGTGCCAAAAATACATCCAATTCCATCCCCAGTTGGGTTGGCTGCAATTTCCCTTTACTTAACTGAACATAGTTACGCGCTTTCAACGTCTTAATTGTCGGCGCATAGGTGCTAGGACGACCAATTCCAGAACGTTCCATCGCCTGCACCAGTTTGGGTTCGCTGTAACGGGGTGGCGGCTGCGTCTGTTTCTTATCCGCACCTGCCTTATCTAAGCTAAGCGGTTGACCCTGCTGTACCCGTGGTAATTGGGAATCGGCGGCAATATTATTCCAATACCGAGTATAACCGGGTACGAGTAACACCTGTCCCCTAGCTTCCCAAAATACGTTTCCCGATTGCGTAAGAATATGAGTTTTGGATAATTGAGCTTGACAGCATTGGGTTGCGATCGCGCGATTCCAAATTAAATCATACAGTTTTGCCTCATCCCTGGGGAGTTGAACCGATAATTGCTCTGGTGTGCGTTCAACATGGGTAGGACGAATCGCTTCATGGGCTTCTTGCGCCCCGGATTTAGAGCGATGGGCGGCTACTCTAGAGGGTACATTATCCGGGTCATACTGCAAAAGCCACTGTTTTGCCCCTCGACAAAACTCTGGAGACAACGCCACGGAATCCGTCCGCATATAGGTAATATGCCCAGCTTCATAGAGGCTTTGGGCAATTTTCATCGTCACTTCCGGATTCAGCTTGAGTTTAGCACCAGCAGATTGCTGAAGCGTAGAAGTTGTAAATGCGGCTGGGGGAGATTGTTTAACTGTCTTCCCCTCTACTGTGACGACATGATGGGAATGAGAACGCGCGATTGTGACTAATTGATCCGCCTCGTCCTGAGAGAGTACCCGCTTCCCCTCCGATACTGGATGATCTTCTCCCGTATCATCCGGCTGATTCTTCGTGTTCCTCGCATTTTGGGGCGGCTGATTTCGACCCGCGTAAAGGGCTTTAAATCCCTCCTGATATTCTACCCACACTACCCAATAATCCTGGGGTTTAAATGCCAGAATCTCTTGTTCTCGCTTCACCAGTAGATGTAAGGTAGCACTCTGCACCCGTCCCATGGACTTGCAGCCGTTATTCAAGCGCCAAACTAATCGACTTCCCTTATATCCCACCAATTTATCCAAACAATCCCTAGCACGTCCGGCGGCGATAAGGTTTGAGTCAATGGTTTTCGGATGTGCGATCGCGCGTTCTACGGCGGATTTAGTAATCTCTGTGTAAGTCACCCGCAGGGGATGCTTCAATCGTAATTCTTCGGTCAAATGCCAACCAATCGTTTCTCCTTCTCGGTCTGGGTCAGTCCCTAGGTAAATTCGGTCGGCTTGGCGGACAGCAGAGCGCAACTCCGATAAGATTTTCTTGGCTTGTGAACTGCGAGGAACATAGCGACAGTGGATGTGGGAACCCTCCAAATCAAACCCTAGAGAATCTTGACCATCATCAGCTAATTCCCGAACATGACCCATACTGGCTTTAACCGTCCAGCCAGCACCGAGAATGGATTTGAGTTTTTTGACCTTACCGCCTGATTCGATAATGAGTAGATTCGCCATGGCTGTTGGCAAGAGATGATGGAGCAATCAATATAGAGGTATGCCCGGAAAGGGGTTCGATGACCCAAAAATTGGCACAGCTAAATTGCCAGAGTTGACATTTTGTGTATTATATGCATATTAGGTCAAAGTTTGGGACGCGATCGCACAGAAAACCCAGCCTATACGATAAACCAACATCAACTTAAACTGAATGGTACTGACTTAAGCTTAATGGCACTATAAGCATTTTTGGATCGCCTCCACCCTTAATATACCGTAGGGTGGGCACTGCCCACCAGCCTTGGAGCGTGCCATTCAACTTAAACCCAGCCCCTGACTTCGGAATCGGTTAAAATTTTCCCCAACTTAAGACATTCGCTTTTCGTCGCTTGTAAAATATGTTTCATCATCACAGGTTCACCCGCATCAGCCGCAATAAACGCCGCATTTAAGGCAATACTGCGGATATTTCCCCCCGCCATATTCAACTTGCCCAACTTTTGCATCTCTAATTTCTGAGTCGGTGTTTCTTGGGGAAAAATGCGCTGCCAAATCGCGGATCTATCGTCGGCATTTGGAAAGGGAAACTTAACCGAGAAATTGATTCGACGCATAAACGCTTGATCTAAGGCTTCAATCAAATTTGTCGTCAAAATTGCTAATCCTTGATAGGCTTCCATTCGTTGCAATAAATAACTAACTTCCACATTTGCGTGGCGATCATGAGAATCTTTAACTTGCGTTCGTTTACCAAACAAAGCATCCGCTTCATCAAACAATAAAATCGCCCCACTGGTTTCCGCAATATCAAAGATTCGTCGCAAATTCTTCTCCGTTTCACCAATATATTTACTCACCACCGCACTCAAATCAATCCGATAAAGGTCAAGGCTTAACTCCTTTGCCAACACTTCCGCCGCCATGGTTTTCCCAGTTCCACTCGGTCCGGAAAAAAGAGCGCTAATCCCTAATCCACGCCCGCCTTTTCCCGCGAATCCCCATTCTTGATAAACCTTCGCTCGTTGTTGAACATGAGTCGAAACTTCATGTAACGTCTTTTTTTCCAAGTCAGGTAGAATCAACTCCTCCCAAGTCGCTACAGCATCAATCCGTTGCGCCAAATCATCTAAACGGGGACGCGCTTGAACCTTACAGAAATCCCATAAGTGAGGTTTGCAGGGGAGATGAATTACTTTCTATTTTGGGTTGAGATTTTTGAGTTTTCGATGAGCGACGGCGGGTTGAGGATGAGGACGTTTTTTCAAGTTCTTTATTGTTTTGTTCATCATCAGGCTGTTCATCCGTTGATGTAGGCATATAGTCCATATTATTCAGCGATAAACAGGCGGCTTGAATTGTTGCGGCGTTGAGATTAAATTGGGAGACTAGGGTATCAAGTTGTCCATTCAGTTCTGTTGTCAGTGAACCGAGATGGGATTTCCAGATATCTCGTTGTTCAGCATGAGTTAGTTGACCTACATCTAAGGTAATCATCGGGCGTTGACGTTGCGGTTGTCGTTCCTGGGTGCTGAAAATTAATGGCACTTGTAATTGTTCAACAAACTCAACAATCTCTCCCCTTGCTCCGGTTGGATGGCTCTTATGTTAAAACATATTTCCGGTTGAATTCGGTTTAGACAAAATAGTTTATAATTTAGCCACAACTCAAGATGTCTTAGGTCAAGCCGCTTTCCGGCGTTTTCTCGGAATGGACAGGTATTGGCTTCTCGGAGAATCACCCAGGATTCTTGAGGGAATCGGCTCCAATCCTTACATTATCGGGCAACTGAGGCGGCATCATGGAGTATAAACCTGTACAAAAGAAAAATTCATCCTGGACTCCTGCGAAGGTACAGAAAAAGGGCAAGAGTCCAGCTAAAATGGGACATTTTTCAATTCAACCCAAACCCAACCAGACATCTGCCCCACCCCAAGAAATCGGGGACTATTCCAGAGCATCAGCCGATAGACTCGCCGCGAATGTGATGCGAGGACTTCAAGCCAAGGAACAGGAGCAAGCCGAAGAGTCAACAGTACAGCGTAAGTCTGAATCACCATGGACAGCCCGGTTTGATGTCGCCCCACCCACAACACAAACTCCTACTCCTCAGATGGGAACAGCTTTTGCCCCAGTCTCAGAAAACCCGATTCAACGCCAATGTGCTGATTGTGCCAAAGAAGAGAAAGAACAGGCGGGAGAAGCAGGGAAAGACTTAGAGGAAATTGGCATTCAAACCAAGTTGACCATAGGAGCGCCAGGAGATGCTTACGAGCAAGAAGCTGACCGAGTAGCGTCTCAGGTGATTTCAATGTCAGCGCCTCCTGATAGTTCAGCATCAGTTCAGCGTCGGTTGGACACCAATAACCCCAATCAAATATGGCAAAGAGCGCAGTCAATTACACCTGTGGTACAAAGGCTAATTGATCCGCGTGTGCAAATGGGGCAGATGATACAACGGGCAGCTCAAATAGATGGAAATCAAGCATCTGGGGATTTAGAGAGTCGTTTGAATGCGTCTAAGGGTGGAGGTTCTCCATTATCGGAGGGGGTGAGAGGGTTTATGGAACCGCGCTTTGGTGCTGATTTTAGTGGAGTGCGGGTGCATACGGGTGGTGAAGCGGTGCAGATGAATCAGGAGTTGGGCGCTCAGGCGTTTACTCATGGGAGTGATGTTTATTTTGGGGCGGGGAAGTCGCCGGGGAATAATGAGTTGACGGCTCATGAGTTGACTCATGTTGTGCATCAGACGGGTGTAGTTCAGAGAAATCTGGAAATCGGGGAAAAAGGTACTCCCCAGGAAAAAGGCATACAGCCTCACATTCAACCTCTATATAGCCCTTTTTCTTCCCTCATTCAACGAGATATTAAAGGAAAAGGAGATGTTCCTTTAGGGGAATTTGAGATAGATATGAAGAAAAAAGAAAACCCTGGAGGAAAATCAGGAGAAAATGGAGTTGTTAAGTTTACACCGGATAAAAATAAAGGAAGAAATACCAATGATATTCGTCTTTCTCAAATTGTTAAAACTCTAGATTTAGGAACTAACAAAGATTTTGATTGGTCAAAAGTTCCTGGTGAAGAAAATCGCAATAAAATGATGACCAAAGACAGTGGTAAAGTTCATGTTACTAAGTTTGGAGATACTCTAAAATCCTTAGCAAGAAATTACTACGGCGATCCAAATCGTCATGCAGAGATTTACAATGATCCAGAAAACAAAAAAGTCTTAAAATTGGCTGATCCTGATGCTAATATCCCCAAAGGAACAACCATAAAAATTCCCAAAGCAGTAGAAGGTGGCTATTTTATTGACCATTTAGCGGGTGATGCCAGAGCCACTCCTCGGGCGAATAAAGCTGATGCAAATGTCCCTCAAGATTACGTTTGGCCAGGGGAAGAAATACCAGTTAAAAATGAACATGGCTTTAAGAAACCTAAAGCAATTAAAACAGCAAGTTTAAAAGATTTTCCCGGTACAGGAGGGGCTTTACACTTTAATTTTGAAACTGTAGCAAGATCTGTAGATTTAGGCATTTATTACGGAACAATTCATTGGGATTTTGAAGTTAAAAACGATAAAGTTTCTCAAGAAGCTTTCCATATTACCCCTGGAGTTTCTGATACTTTTGAAGAAGCTTTAGATGAGTTTAATAAATTCTATAAAAATCAACACGTTGTCATGAAAGGAGAAACGTTAAGTAGCATTTCTCAGAAATATTATGGCACACCCAATAAATGGAATGAAATCTTTAAAGCTAACAAAAATAAAATCAAAGATCCCAATCATATTGAACCTGGTTGGCAATTGAATATTCCTGGGGTAAGTGGGGGCGTATGATCAAAACAAATCCTAAATTATGCGGGAGAATTAGCTTAGGATTTCTATTCCTAACCATCCTGCTAAATAGTGCTTGCACTAATCAAGTTCAGGCAACAAAATCCACCCCCACATCTACAATTCAAGAACCTACAACCATGAATTCAACTCCTTCTAATCATTCTTATTCATCAACTTCTGAAAATTCCTCTGATTCTGTGCAAAAATATCTCCAAGATTTAAACAGTTCTGATGAAAATGTAAGAGTACAAGCTGCACAAAACCTACAAAAAATGGGACAGCCTCAAGCATTAAAAGCTTGTTTAAAAACAATTAATGATGCCCCTGATCCTTTACATTTAGATATGACTCCAGGCGTGCAATGTCTCAGAAATATTGGTAAACCTGCACTCCCTCCCCTTTTAGACTATTTAAATTCAGAAGATGAAATGACTCGAATGCGGGCGGAAAAAGCCGTTTTATGGATTAGTAAATTATATTTTGGTTTTGATGGCCAACAATGGGCAACAGATGGCTTAGATGTTTGGAGTGAATGGTGGCAAACTATCGGCTATGATGCAGAAGCAACACCCGCACAACGTACAGAAGCTGTACAACGGATGAAAACCTGGTTCGCTAATCAATAGTGCGATCGCCAATCTGGTAGGGTGGGCAAATTATGTTAATTTAACAATTTCACCAAAAATTATATCCATTTGCCCACCCTACTCGCTACTCGCCGACTTCTTGGCAGAAGCTATCGAATGCGAATATTACTCATCGTTCATTGTTACAGAGAACAAGAATCAGTAATTAGAATAATTTCTGCTCGAAAAGCCACTAAAAACGAAAGTAAATTTTATCGAGGATAAAGCGATATATCAAGGGTGGAAGCGATCCAAAAAGGCTGACAGAAGCGTACCATTGACCCTAAAACACCGTCCGGGATTCCAGATGCGCCTCGATGTCCTGACGAGTCCGCCAAACGGGTCGCAATTCATGCCTTGCATACAAGGCTAACTGATCCCCTATATGCCCAGAACCCGGTTGTGTGGCATTGCCATAAACCGTGAGTACCCTTGCTTTAACCGGATCAGAAAATTCGATCGCGGCAATATAACTATCCCCAGCCACTGATCGCAACTTTGTCTCATCCATCGGTGCGAAATCAATCACCTGGAAACTGCCTAACTGCCCAGAAGCTCCACTTCCGGGTAAATCCACGTCCCCGTACTGCAATCGCGCCCTTTCACCCCAAGGGACATCTAACCTGCCATAATCCGACTTAACCCTAGCGGCGGCTTCTGCTAAACTCTTCACCGCCGCCACCGGATCTGCCAAACTATCTGGAGTAGTCAGAGGCGATTGAGGGTTCCAACTCGTCGCAAACTGATTATTATTAGGCATTAACTGTACCCAAGTAGCAAACAAAACCGTCCCCCGACTGTCTGCATTTGCCTGTCGATCCCAGTTGGCTAAGACATTCACTGCTTCATTGGCTAATTCATCCCCCGACTGTCGTGTTGCAGCAATTAAGTCATCTAGTATCCGATCTGCCAATTCTAGACGCGAGGAGAATTTTTTAGCAATCATCTCCTCAAAACTAATTGGATTCTCCGCCATCAGCATCTTCGCCGATCGCTGGGCGCGAAAACTCATCGATTGGGGTGCCATATAGGACGGATAATCATCGGGGTTAATCACTTGGGGAAATGTGGTTGTCCAGGGTGGATCATTGGCATTTTGTAACCAACCCGTTTCTGGGTCAAGAATACGAGGTAAATCTGAATATGGATGATACCTTGTCCATAAGGTTTCGGAGGTATCGCCGGGAACTACACCCTGCCAATATTGCCAATCTCCCTGAGAACGCACTGCCACTTGACCATTGAATATATGCAAAATATGCCCGTCTCGGTCAGCATACAGGATAGTAAACATGGGCAGTTGTAAACGGGCGACGGCTGTCTCAAACTCTTGGCGGTTACGCGATCGCACCATATCCCACAACTGTGCCATTAACTGAGGTTGATCTAACCCCACCACCCGCAACGCGATCGCATTCCCTTCTTGTTGCGTGACGACAGCACCATGAATCGACCGCCGAATCACCAGTTCCTGTTCCTTTATCGTCCCATTTTCCTGCTTCACCTTCAGGGTTTGGGTTTCACTTTCAAAGGGACGAACTTGCCCATCGAACTCATATCCCCCATCAGCCAAAGTGAGTTGATAAGCCGTCCAACCCCGATGGGTATTGACTGTCGCTGTCCAACCCAAGTGATCATTAAACGCGATCGAGAACATAGGCATTCCCACCAACGCCGCCCCATAAGCATCAATTCCTGGGGCGGTTAACTGGGCTTCGTACCACAGGTAAAAATTCGACCAGGGTAAGTGGGGATTCGCCAGTAGCATGGCATTTCCACTCGCCGAATGAGACGGTGCGATCGCCCATCCATTAGAACCGGCTTGAGACTCTCCCGATTTCAACGATTCCAAGCGCTGGGGATTCACCACAAAGTTAAAATGAGTCACCCGTTGCAAATGTGCCAACACATCCACCCCATCCACGGGCAACACCACCTTGACCTTATCGTCAATTTGGTCATCATGTTCGGAGGCATAGCGATTAATCCCCGCCGCAAAGCTATCCAAATAACGCCGCATCGTTGGATCTTGCGCCTCGTACCATTCCTGCGCCCTAGTGGGAATGCCCATGGTTCGGACATACTTATCAGAGTCCAAATAGTCTTGACCCCAATACTCGGCTGCCTTACCCCGTGCCTGTCCATATAACTGTAGAATCAGGTTGCCATGACTCGCCGCTTGCGCCCAGCCAAACCCTTGGAATAGATTCTCTATATTATTCCCGTAAATATGCGGTACGCCCCATGTATCCCAAAGAATCTCTGTTTGATCGTCTCCAGTAACTGGACGGTTAATTCCCCAGGCTACAGTAAATATAACCGTCAGCAATACTACGACCAAAACTGAAAATTTTTTGTTCAATCGGGGCATTTTAAATCTAAATCAAATTAGGCATTTTTTCCAGTTATCAATTATAGCTGCTATTTTTCAAATCAACCACAATCCGTTGTCAGATATTCTTTTCTTCTGAGTTTCTTCCTTGACTCTCAATTTAAGTTTTATGCGTTAAACTAATAATTAAGTTAAGAATTTAAACCCAAACATCTCTAAAAACAATAGAGGATAATGTCCACTGCTTTAATTACTGGAGCGTCGGCAGGACTGGGTGCTAGCTTTGCTCAGGAACTCGCTAAACGCCAAACAGATTTAGTTCTTGTCGCTCGTTCCCACGACAAACTACAGCAACTTGCCCAAGACTTACAAGCCACTTATGGGATTCAAGTAGAAGTGATTCCCCAAGATCTTACCGAACCTGATGCTGCCTCGAAAGTCTTTGAAAGGATCAACCAGAAAAATATTACCATCGATTTACTGATTAATAATGCTGGGTTTGGCGACTATGGCGTCTTTAGTCAGAGTTCCCGACAGAAGCAGCTAAAAATGATTCAGCTTAATATCCTGGCGTTGGTAGACTTGACTCATCACTTCCTCCCCCAGATGCAACAACGAGGTTCTGGAAGTATTATTAACGTCTCTTCAATTTCTGGGTTTCAACCGCTCCCTTATCTATCAATTTATTCATCGACTAAAGCCTTTATTATCAGTTTCAGTGAGGCGCTTTGGGCAGAAAATCAGCACACGGGTGTTAAAATTCTGGCGGCTTGTCCTGGACCTACGGAAACGAGTTTTTTCGCAGCGGCTAATTTTGACCAATCTGCTCCTGAGAGTTTAAAGCAGCAAAAAACCGATTCCCCAGAGGTAGTGGTGCAGGAAATTCTCAAGGCTCTAGACGCTGATGATTGTACAGTAGTGACAGGGCGGTGGCAGAATCATTTGCTGGTTAATCTGTCGCGACTCTTGCCCAAAAAAACCCTGGTACAGATTGTCGAGCAACAGTTTCGTCCTCAAAAATGACCAAAGCAAGGCACAAGGAAATAGGGAACGGGGAACAGTAAAGATTCTCAATCGATGACAAAGGTGCAACCTGATTAAGGTGGCACCTTTTTCGCGATCTGTAAAAATCGAAGGGTCTGACAATGTTTAGATTAATCGAGGTAATCAAGAAACTATGACCAATTCGTCTCTCCTGTACTGCTAGTGGCGTCAGTTGGGGATCAATAGTTAGCCACTGGCATAATTTCGTCAACTAACAGAGGTCCATATAGATTGGATGTTCCTGTTTCGTGACTATTCCAGTTTCCTTGAATAAAGTAGATTCCCTCCTGGCAGGAAGCAGCGATTTTTCCCGTGTGACCTTTTAAAGAGCCTTTGGTGATTTGCACGAGTTCATTCTGCTTGTAAACCATTGTGATGCCTCCGTTTCAAATTTAGTCAAAAATTAACTTTTCTTAGATATACAGTATTTTGGCAAAAACCATACGCCATTAACGACAATCTTTCGGCATATTTTGGCAAAATTTAAACTTTACAATGCTTTACAATTAAGCAGGTTTATTGAAATCGTTGGTATCGCAGGTGTCTGATCAATAGGCATCCAGGGGTGTTGAGCGCTTTTGGGATCAGGCTGTATAAATAACACATTTGACTTGGGCAAAAGATATACAACTCTGGTTGATCTATCTGAGGAAATACGAGGAAAACTCAGGATTGAGACGAAGGGAGAATATCTCACCCTTCCCAAAGGTGAAATCTGCTGAGTCTGATCAAACGTCATTCATACCCTACCCCTATAGAACTATTACGTCTTTTTTCTAAAGGCAGATCTTCTCTGGGTGATGGATTTACAGTAGAAGTATCGTCTCCTAAATTTCTCCTCATGTAAAAAGGACGCTAAAAAATGATAGTTAAATCTTACTGCCGAGTGATCCTGTCCTTTATCATCATGGTTGGTCTGATATTCGTGACTTCTCTTCAGTCCGTTGCCCAAGCTGGCGATGATGTCGTGGATGTCTATTTCTTTCAAAGCAAAACCTGCCCCCATTGCCTCAAGCAAAAACCCTTAATGACCTATATTGATCAACACAATAAAAATGTTGACATTACGTCCATTGAGGTCAACGACAATCCCAGGGAATGGCAGGAATTCCGAAAAGCCCGGGGAATCTCGTCCGGCGCTGTTCCCAGGACGGTGATTGGGGAAAAAATGTTCATTGGCTATAGTGAAGCCGAAGGACCCTTGGAATACAATCCAGTTCATCAAGCTTATATCGGCTACAAAAACCAAATTATTGCGGCGATAGAAACAGAAGTCGGATCTCCACTCAATTTACCCACAACGGATCAAACGACTCAGCAACAGACTAGCCCCCCGTGGCGGGTCTTTTTAATCCCGTTCTGGTATCTATGTAGTTATCCGTTTTTGAAAGACCAACTTGAGAAACGACAAGGTAAACGTTATTGGATTGGCGGGTTACTGGCAACAACTATCGTCAGTCTATTTGTGTTTCTTGCCCTCACGCCTGATGCTGTAATTAAAACCTTTGCCCAAGGGCTTCCCTTCCCCCTGTTTGTCTCTACTATTGCCCTTGCCGATGGATTTAATCCTTGTGCGTTCACAGTTTTAGTGATTCTGCTGTCGTTACTCACTTATACCCGCAGTCGCAAGGATATGACTTTGGTGGGGACAACCTTTATTATCACGTCAGCGGTGATGTATTTTATATTTATCATGCTGATGGTCTTGGCAGGTTCAGTCTTTCTGGAAAACTATGGCACTCAATTTCTGCTGATTCTGGGAATTCTGATTACCGGGGCGGGTTTGATCAATATCAAGGATTATTTTTGGTTCAAAAAATCTATCTCCCTATCCCTCTCAGAAAAACAACAATCAACGATACATAAACGAGCGGGAAAGATCGTCAGAAATCTGAGAAATGCTAAAGGCGATCGCAAAATGTTTCTCGCGGCATTAGCCGGGACTGTTTTATTAGCCGTCTTCGTCAATATTGTCGAACTTGGCTGTACAGCGATTCTGCCTGCTGTTTACATGACAACACTGCTACAGTATTGCTCGGATACGATTGGCTTGTGTCATCTCTCGTGGACAGGTTTGTATGCCGTGATTTACATTATTCCGCTGTTGGCGATTTTAGGCAACTTCATCTATTCGTTTAAGTCCACTCGACTCACTGAAAACCAAGGGAGAGTGCTGAAACTGGTTGGCGGACTATTCATGCTGTTCTTTGGTCTGGCGATGATATTTAAACCTGAACTATTAACCCTTGGTTAGAACTCTATCGCAGAAGACTCCAGGGCTCTAGGTCAGAAGGAAAAAGTATCCAAGTTATAAAGGGGGTGATTTTTTTCTCCCCCTGTTTTCCCCTTGTCTAAGTGAAGTCACTTTAATAGGCTAATGGTGAAATTTCGTCGCCAAGAAGCGGCCCGTATAGGTTAGATGAATCGGTTTTTTGATTGGTCAAGTCTCTGGCAATAAAATAGCTACCTTCATGGCTACAAGATGCGATTTTTCCTGTATGACCTTTGAGAGAACCTTTAATTATTTTTACGCGATCGTTTTGTTGGTAGAGCATGATGCCACTGGCACTTGTAAATTTTCAGGTAAACCATTTCATCATACGAATAATATTTTTTTAATTCGATGAAGCTGAACAGGCTTTTTAATAAAGTTTTGGCAAAGTTTATTTGATAAAACTTTACATTTTGAAACTTAATCTTCTCTCCCCCTATTTCCTGAGAAGGGCGGGTTTAGTCAAGTTTCGGAACAGTGCCAAAATGTTATCGGTAAAACCCGCCCCTACAGCCCTACTATTCTTTAGGTTTTCCCCCAAAGCTGGGATAGCTGTTGACGCACATCAAAAAAGTCATTCCAGGGTAGGTAGGGCTTTTGACGTTCATCGAGATACTGGCTGAGGCGATCGCGGGCGAAGACGACAGAGGCGTGCAATGCCATATTAAAATCCGTCACCGAATCCCCGATCGCAATCTGTTCTTGTGCGGGGTATTTTGCCATCACCTGAACTTTGGCAACCAGTTCCCTATCCCCCTCAAACTCGGACAATGGCTGAAGGTAATCACCACTCGTATCCACATCTACAGCATACACCCCTGCCACCCGTTCGAGCAGCGACGTTCCTCCCCGCTTTTCTCGACCCAGCACCGTCTCCACCATACCGCGCAATCCCCCAGAAACAACCACAAAGGGTACGCCGCGATCGTCGAGAAAATCAAGTAATTCTACCAAACCTGGGCGAATCGGTTTAGATTGGGTATGGGTAAGGATATCCGGATATCGCGAAGACGGAATTGATTCCAGGATGCGGCGTACCCCTTCCCGTAGTGTTAGCCGTCTGGTGTAGAGTTGGGGCATCACTTCGGCAGATAACTCAGGGGCAAAATCCTTTAACATGCCGGCAAAGGTTTCTACTGCCGTAATCGTACCGTCGAAGTCACAAAAAACAACTCGCTGCATTCGAGATCAGAAATTCAGTTTAAGATTAATAAAGATGGTATATTTGCCATCCCACTTGCTTGATTATGCCGCATTAAATCACTCTGAGCAAAGAATAGATCAGATATTTTTAAATTTTTGGATAAATTGATAAAAATTATCCGGCTATAACCTATAAAGTCATGAACGATGAAATACACCTAAGTTAAGCCAAAGCCTTCAGAACTTGATCTCCCTTATTTGTAATATCCCCAGCGCTCGCCTACAGTATTCGTCTCTCCTGCAACAGGTGAGACTCATAAAATTACCATGTTTTATCCATAAAATAACTTTAATCAAATCATTGATATGACCAATAGTTGTTGGGTTATTATTGAGTCAGAATATAGTGGTTCTCAAGCCGATGAAGTACACCCCGCTCATGGGAAAAGGATGAGAGATAGGAGATGAGGGATAAATTCGTGTATTTCCTCAAGAGTAAGAACCACGTTCAGTATAAAAACCTAGTCCAAAGCGATTAGCTCGCATCAGGGAGTATGTACCAGGTAAAATTGTGAACATAAGCTAAAGGAATGACTCTAAACTATCCCATCATTGAAACCCAACTCAGACTCATTAGAGCTTTACAGCGCGGATACGCTGAAGCCCTAGAAGCTGGAGATTGGCAAGCGGCGGAGTATCGTTGCGCCCATTTACACCGATTGTGTGAAGGGTTACATCATCTGAGTTATTTGCTCGATCGAGGCAATGCCTTATCCACCTTGACACCCCAGAATCAAAATAATTGGGTGGGAACTATCCGGGGTAACAATCCGATGCACACCTTAAATCAGTCCTCAGAAACGAACGAAAAGCCCCTTTCATCGCGTCCCCTACCCCCTGAACCACCGCCTATTGATGAAGTGTGGAACCAGTAAATGCTTGTGACTTTTCACCGTTGATAGGGGAGATAGGGGAGATGGGGATGTTCCAGACGTAGCAGGCTAAGTCTGGAACATTCGGTAGGGGCGGGTTTAGTCAAGTTATCAGATAACGACTAAAGGTTATCGGTAAAACCCGCCCCTATACAAAAGTTTATTTTCGCTTTTCTATTGTATAGCAGTAGACACATCGATTAGGACAAGCGAACTGTTGTTCCAGACGTTCCGCCGGAACGTCTGGAACAAATGATGTGTTCTAACCGCTATGGCGGTTGCTATATGCTTTTTTTGCCAATCAAAAGCGCCAGTTCTAGCCATTTCCAGTAACAATCGACATCAGTATAACCGATTTCCCGTAGCCATTTCAGTTGAGTTTCTACATCTAATAATTTATTCGAGGGATCATCGGGTTTGTCAGCAATCCCCATGCAAGCGCGGAAATGTTCATGGAGTTCTGGCGTGGGAGAAGCAACGTGTTCTAAGTTACAAAAAATACCACCGGGTTCCAGGAAGTTGAAGACTTCAGCATAGAGGGAACGCTTGCGTTCATGAGTTAGGTGATGAATGGCAAAGCTAGAAACGATTGCGTCAAATTTACCTAACTCTGGCAAGGGATGATCTAAATTATGTGCCTTGATTTTTACTGTCTCATCCCCAGCAAACCGCTGTTTAGCAGCGTCAAGCATTGTGGGCGAAAAATCGATCGCGATACTTTCGACATGGGGGCGGTCAATTTTCAGAAGTGCCAGCAGACGCCCGTTTCCAGTGCCTAAGTCGAGGATACGTTTGACTGTTTGAGGAACCTCTTCCAAGACGACGGCTTCACCTTCAGTGCGATGGGGGAGATTATCAGATCGCTCTAAATAAGATAGCGCATGGTAAGCCGATGTCCAGAGATTGGTTGGGTTTGTTATTCGTCCTTCGTCATTTGTCATTTGTGATTAGATAGGGAACGGGGAACAGGAAGCAACGATGAATACAGCCATTCCGTAATAGTCGGGGCGGGTTTAGTCGCATCTGTTGTGAAGTCAGAAAAAATAATAGTGAAACCCGCCCCTACATATAATAAATATTATGTAATTTTACGGCAAATGCACCCAAACCGTAGGGGTTTGGTTACCAAACCCCTACAGTCGCCCCCGCAACCGTGAAGCCGTTGACTGAAAAACCCAAAAATTGGATGTTCATTTTTTTTAGATGCTGCGTGGAAGATGGCAGCGGAGGGGAACAGAAAATTTTGTTGGCGTTACGATTGAGACGGAAAGTGATTTTGGGAAAGTCTATGGCAAAATTATATCACTTGTGCGGTCAATAAAACCTGCTGAGAGTCTACACAAATCTTATGATTGGGACACGACTACGTGGGCGTTATGAAATTATCCAACCGTTGGGACGTGGGGGGTTTGGGGAAACGTACCTGGCACGCGATCGCGATTTACCTGGACACCCCCATTGTGTGGTCAAGCAACTTAAGCCGCAGGTGGCAAATCCATCTGTGTTAGAGGCGTCTCGCCGCCTGTTTGATACCGAGGCACGGGTGTTGTATCAGTTGGGGAATCATGACCAGATTCCTCAGCTTTTGGCTCATTTTGAAGATAATCAGCAATTTTATTTAGTTCAAGAACATATAAAAGGGGATGATTTACGGCACGAATTATCGGCGAGACGCCGATTGGATGAGATGCAGGTTATCAGTTTAGTCTGGGATATCTTAGAGATCTTAAACTTTGTTCATCAACACCAAGTTATTCATCGTGATATTAAACCCTCTAATTTAATTCGACGGGCAGCGGATGGCAAGATTATTTTAATTGATTTTGGTACGGTTAAACAGGTGAGTACGGCGACAGGTTCCCCAGGAGTGGTGACGATTGCTATTGGTACACCTGGTTATATGCCTCCCGAACAATGTGCTGGCAAACCGCGTTTTAGTAGCGATATTCATGCGGTGGGAATGTTGGGGATTCAAGCCTTAACTGGAGTATTACCCCATCATTTGCCAGCGAATCCGAAAACGGGTGAGGTGATTTGGCGGGAACAGTTAGCCGAACCCTCACGTTTTCATGACATTTTAGAGAAAATGGTGTGTCAAGATATCCGCGATCGCTATGGAACTGTGAGGGAGGTGTTAGACGCGATCGCATCCTTGCCTTCTAGTGCGACAATCCCCTTACCTAGCAATACTTTACCCCGTCCCATGAGAACTGTAAATAGTTTACCGTCTCAGCTTCAGACTCAGCGCACCCTAGCCGCGATCGCGTTTACTGATGGTGTGGGATTTAGTGCCAAGATGTCGGCGGATGAAGAACATACCCTGGATTTAATTCACCGGGATTTAGAGTTAATGCGGCGATTATGTCAGCAGTTTTCTGGACAGACGATTAAGTCTACGGGGGATGGCTTGTTGATGTATTTTCCCAGTGCGGTTTTGGCGGTGGATTGTGCCATTGAAATTCAGCAATCCCTGGCTCAAGCCGCCCAAACTTTATCAGAGAATGACATCATTTTACATCGAATTGGCATTCACTTAGGCGATGTCTTTGTCAGTGAAAGCGATGTCATGGGCAATGGGGTGAATATTGCTGCTCGTTTAGAAGGAAAGGCACAACCGGGAGGGATTTGTATTTCTCAGCTCGTTTATGATTTGGTAAAAAATCATTTACAGTTACCCACCACATTTTTAGGTAACTTATCGTTAAAAAATATTACCGAACCCGTACCGAGTTATTTAATTCAACCCGTATCCTCTGGAAATAGGGTATATCCACGCTCAAGTTCTCCCTCCAAACCCCAAACTAAACAAACTCGCCAGGATGTTCAATTTCGCCATATATTACTCAATAAAGTGAGAAACTATTGGATCAAAGGGGTATTAGAAACCTCATTGCATGGTCGCGTCTTAATTGAACTGGGATTAGAAGAACGCCTGGATTTAGTCGAACGCCCTTGGGAATTGGTTTGGGAAGGTTCCGGGGAGTTCCAGCAAACCCTATTACCGGGAATCAGAGTCAGTGACAAGTTTCTGGCGATGGGCGAGGGGCGATCACTCCTGATTTTAGGGGAACCGGGAAGTGGGAAAACCACGACTCTTTTAGAATTAACTCGCGATGTATTGGATCAGGCAGAAACCGATAGTAATCACCCGATTCCTGTGGTCTTCAATCTATCCTCTTGGACAGGGGGGAAACAAACCATTGCTGACTGGTTAGTTAACGAACTTTATACGAAATATCAAGTGTCTAAAGATATTGGTAAAACCTGGATTGATTCCGGAGAATTGTTACTATTGTTGGATGGTTTAGACGAAGTAAGTATTACATTAAGAGAGGCTTGTGTCACCGCCATCAATCAATTTAGTAGCGAACATGGCACAACTGAACTCGTAGTTTGTAGTCGGATTCGGGATTATCAAGCCTTACAGCACCGCCTGAACTTACAAGCCGCGATTTGTCTACAACCGCTTACTTTAGCCCAAATTGATCGCTACCTGAACAGCGCTGGGACGCAACTTACAGCGGTGCGCCAAGTTCTGCGATCGGATACCACATTGCAAGACTTAGCACAATCTCCTTTAATGTTAAGTATTATTACCCTAGCTTATCAGGGAATATCTCTGGACGAGTTACCGCAAATGAGTGGTTTAGAAGAGTGGCGGAAGCACTTATTTGACAGTTACATTCAGCGGATGTTTAAGCGTAAACGGGGTCAAGGGAAGTATAGAAAAGACCAGGTAATTAATTGGTTAATTTGGCTGGCAAAGCGGATGCATCAAGCCTCAGAAACCGTATTTTTAATTGAGCGATTGCAGCCGAGTTGGTTAGAAACAAAGGAGCAAAAATGGCTGTATGCTATGGGAGTTGGTTTAATCGGGGGATTAGTTATCGGGTTAGGCGGGGGACTAAATGTCGAGATGATTTTTCGACAGAGCGTCGGTGTCTTAGCCGGGTTAATTATGGGAATCGGCGGTGGGTTAATGGCGGGGTTAATTGTGGCTTTGATTATGAATCAGATTGAACCCGTGGAAACATTAAAATGGTCATGGGTAAAAGCGAAACGGAATATATTACCGGGGTTACGAATTGGGTTGACGGTGGGATTAATATTTGGTTTCAGCAGTGGTCTAATTTTTTGGCTAATTTCGCCCAGTGGGAGTGCGATAATTGAGGGGCTAACTTATGGATTAAGTGGAGTAGGGACAGGATTAATTTTTATATTATTGCGCGGGTTAACTGGGGGCGGGATTGAAACGAGTACAGTTCCCAATCAAGGGATATGGCAGTCGGCACAAAATGCGCTAATTTTTGGCTTGATTGGGGTGTTTACCATGGCAGTTTTGGGGCAAATGGTGGGAGTACCGATTTTATTTGGTGCAGTGATTGGATTGCTGTTTGGGTTATTTTCGCCTGCTGGGATTGCTTGCATTCAGCATTTTACGTTACGGTTAGTGCTGTATTTTAGTGGTTGTATTCCCTGGAATTATGCGCGATTTCTGGATTATGCGACGCAGCAGATTTTTTTACAGAAGGTAGGAGGCGGGTATATTTTTATTCACCGATTGCTGTTGGAACATTTTGCTCAGATGGAGCGAAAAATGTAATACACGTAGGGGCGCACTGACGTGCATTGGTGTCAACTTAAGGTAAAACCCCCTCACCCCCATCGCCTCTCCCACCAAGGGAGAGGGGAGCAAAGAAAGGAGCAAGAAGGAAGCGGTGTTTCAGATGTGATACCAGAAGCGTCTTTAGGTGATGGTTCCCCTTCTTTTACCACCTTTATTCCCCCCTTTCAAAGGGGGGCTAGGGGGGATGGAATAGAGTGGGTTAGGCGGAATTAAATCCAGGAAATACCCCTATAATTTGATATCCGCCGTAACCCACCAATAATACACACCTTGCACTATTAAAGCTTGGCGAATAGAATTCGCAGCTATACAAACAAAGTCCGCCTACGCGGACTTTTATTAAACTTGGGTAAGTAGACTTTCTTTATCCAGCCCCAATCCTATCCGTTTAAGCATCAAATTGAGCTTGAATCGCTTGAATTCGAGACTCTAACCTATCGCGCTGTTCCCTTTCAGGGCGAGTCATCGGCACCAACGCCAATCCTTGTTGTAAAAACTACCTCGCCCGGTCAAAATTACCATCAGCCACTTCTAATTCCGTGTTCATTTATCGGTGGGGAGCTGAATTTAGTCCCTAAACCCGCCCCTAAAATTTTCCCTAAACTCGCCCCTACAATTTACTGCTGATGACTGTCACTGACTCTTGTATAGCCAGGAAATAAATTTCCGGCTGAAAGCTAAAGTAAGCTAAAGCTTACTGGATAAATTGAACCTGTTTTAACGGATTTTAGCTTTTAACCCGTAGACGCGGATCGGCTTCTCTTAGAGTACTTGAGTTCAGGGCTTTAGTTCTTGCATATGTAGCTAAACCTACCTCTACAATTGATACCAAATTATGGTTATCTACCCCCTTTATAATTCAGTCCGCGCAGGCGGACTTTGTTTGTGTAGCAGCGATTTTAATCGCCCCAGCAAAAAGGGATTATCTACTACCTTAAAAACACCATCGCTGACGCCTGATTCATCCTCGCCACCTTTGCCACCGCCTGACGCCACATCTGTTGATCTTGCTTCCGTGTTTCTAACTCCTTAAATTCTACCCAAACCTTTGCGCGAATATCCTCATCACTCAGAAAAATTTCCCACTCCCGCTTCATATCTCTCGCATAAATCACCAAATCAATAAATTCCTGCACCATATAATAACGAGCTTGACTCGGCGCCGTCAGCCAACTATTTAACGTCTCCTGACAAGCCGCAACCGATTTATCATGCAACTTTTCCAAATTTATTAGCACATCTGAAGCATTAGACGGATCAGGTAAAATACCGATAACTTCCGCAATACTTAAATCAATATCCGATTGCAGTATCTCATCCAATTGTTTCCGAATTAAATGTAAAAGGACACTCCCATAAGAAAACTCGAACTCCCAAAGCGTTCTAAACCCTAACTCCAGTTGGTTTCCCCGTTGTGCCATTAAATCTGCCATATCTTTGAGAAACTCCGCCCCTCTGGTTGAGGTTAATTCACCCAACCTGCCTTGATTCACAAAAACATCAGTAACTAACGATTTAACTTTATCAATCGACAACCTCAATCCCTTATCGACTTGTAAAAAATGCCGAGATAAATGAATTCGCAGTTCCCTAATGTAAACTCGGTAGATAGCTTGATAGGATTCCTTAAACTCAAACTCACAACTCCGACTGATAATCTCCTGATCCGTATCTGGAATCCCTTTATCCGTTTGGCAGTTTTTCAATGCCGATTGCACCGCTACCTGAAAATCTGGATCAATCGCTTCACATTGCTCTTTTAGTTGATTTCTCAGTTCTAAAAGTCCCTGGATAAGTTCCTGAGACAGTTGCTCGAATAATCGCCTAAATTGGCGAGATTCTCCCGAATAATAACTCAACGCTTGAGTCGATTTTTCCAGTTCACGATTAATCTGCTCATGCAGTTGTTGCAGGTTACTTTGGCAACGACTTGCGTATCGCCTATCTAAGTCTTGAATATTAACCGTTAGATAATCCAAAACCTGATTAAATACTCGGTTGGCGTCTTCTGAATCAGAGCAATCAGCAATTCCTGTTTGTACCACCTGAATCGTATCAATATTTTGCTGAAGACGTTGGCAAGCTCTCAGATTCTCCGTTCTCCGACTATAATTTAAAATCATAAATGACCGTTTTTCTAGATCATTGAGAGCTTGCGCCGCTTTATCATACAATTGGGTATCGAGGCGTTGCCATTGATAACGCTGAGGATCAGGTCGTTTGATAAACAAAACCACATCAACTTCATTGCCCAAAGTTTCTAGCATCAGCGTTTCATCGCCTAACTTGGAGTCGCCTAAACCCGGAACATCCACTAGCGCAATTTTGCCAACATCAGGATTTTTAAAGGGACAAACTATCTTAACCTCTTTCACCGCTAGGTGTTTGAACGTGGTTAAGTTATTCTGCTGAGTACCATCGCGTTTTTGCGTCACATAATCGGTAATTTCCTCAGCCTTAATTTTTAGCGATCGCGGATTTCCTGACCGAATCAACGAGCGATACTGACTGAGATTTCGATGATAATCATAGCACAGGCGTTTGTACATCTCTTCATCACTCGCCCCTCCTAGTTCTTGTTCGGGAAATATCTGATTGGCAAACTCATCTAAACTAGGGGGTTTCTCCGCCCAACCGAGTTCGTCATAATAGGGATAAATGACTTCGTTTAAAAATGATGATTCAGAATGCAGCGTAACTTCGACTTGAACAGAGGTTGTGGGTTTAGGTAAAACTATTTGGTCTTGAATACCATATAAACTAGAGCTAACCCCATTAACTTGAATCCCTGTTTTCTCTGAATCTTTGTTAGGTAAGGATTCCCTTTGCCAATTTTCAATTGTACTGCGAACCGCCGTGCAAGCGCCTCCTTCTAGTGCTGGAATTTCATTATCGGTGAGTCCACTCAATGTTTTAAGTAACGTACTTTTCCCCTGTCCCATCAATCCGACAACACCAATATTTAAGGTAGGACGAGAGAAGCGTTTTTGCAGATTATTCAGATTCTCTGATTCAATTTGAAGCTGTTGGAGCAGATAAGATAGATGAACTGTATTTAATTTCTCTTGCATTTCACTCTCACCGAAAGATACCTCCAGCCGTTGGCGATACAGTTCTAATTCGCGCAGGGCACAAGAAAGCTGAGCGAGATGGCTTTCTACCCGTTGTATTTCCTGAGCTAGCGGTTGACGCTGTTCGATGATATAGTCAATTCGTTGCGCTCTCGTCCGGGGGGGTTGGCTGGTATTCATGAAACCAGATTATTATTGAATGAACCATAAGATTACTCCAAAGTCAGTGCTGTTTAACTTAAGCTGAATGTCGCTGACTCGTATAGGAATATGGGTGACTTGTATCACCAGGAAATAAATGATCCGGTTGGCAAAGTTGAAAAACCTAGCTCCCGCATCCTCTGGCTTCCCCCGTGCAAAAAAAGCTCCCGCATCCTCTGTCCTCCCGAGGGGGGTTGGGAGACGGGAGGGGGATCTAATCGGGAACAGGGGTGGGAAGGGGGTGCCTGAAAGCCCCTCCAAATAAAAATATATTCCGCTTCCCTCCTAGTAAAGGCGGGCAGGGGTTGGGTGAGGGGTTTGACCCCCTATTTAATCAACCAACAGTATCCTTTAGTTCAGGGCTTAAGGCAGTGCCATCCAACTAGAATTTAGTATCATACTTAGGCTGGTAAGCATAACCTCAGCTAATTAGCTGAAGCTCCGTGTCTTTAGACCGGGGTTGCTTACTCAAGTTATGATGATTGAAATCACATATTACCTGTTGCCTCTTCCATTTGCCAAAATTGGGATAGGCAGTGCCCAACACCATAGCGCTGATCCCTCTAACTCTTAATGAACCGTTATGTCATCACCTGATCTGGATGGATTTATTTTAAGTCAGCAATACCAACTCAAAGCGACTTTACAAAGTCTTCAGTTGACCTGTCAAGTGATTCAAGATTATGACCCGGATAGTCAACTTTGGCAACAAAACCGATCGCAAGTTCAGCAAATGCTACAGTTTTTGGAAAACGCGATTGAGGTATATATCCAAGACTTTTCACCCGATTCAGAAAAACGCATCCAGTTTTGGGAAGGCTGTTCCTTGGGAAAATCTCATAATCGTATTCTCCACCCCAGCCAACCCCCCAAACCATTAGTTGAGGTACTCAAAGGAAACGGTGATCCCGAAAATCCTTTGCATCTGGGCTTGTTGGTGGGTTATCGCTTTGCTACGCTCAAGCGTTTTCTATCTCGTTTTGAACTACCTGAAGATATGGACATTGATTTAGCGGCGGCTACCTTCGGATAGAACGTCGCTTCTTATGTCTCAATCCCCAGTTACCGAGAATCTTTCAACAATAAATAGTATAGGTTTCCATTACCGCCAATTACTCCTGCGCGATCGCCAGCGAGAACACCTGTTCCCATAAATATATCCACTCGTCCAGGTCCTTTAATCGCACTCCCAGTATCTTGATCCAGAACATAGCGACTCACCCAACGGGATTCGAGTTGCCCTTGGACGTTAGGATAGGGAATCCGAGTTTGAATTAACGCCAAAGCGCCAGGAGGCATTAAGGACTTATCGGTGGCGATGGAGCGTTCGGCTGTTACAGGCACACCCAGGCTTCCAGTAGCAGGTGCGCCATTGGTTTCCCGGAAGAAGACAAAACTTTGATTCCGGGGTAAATATTGATCCAGTTCGCTCGGAAATTGACTGAAATAATCAATCAAAACCGGTAGCGTTAACCCCTCAAGGGGTAACTTACCATCTTTGACCAATTCTCGCCCCACACTGGTATAGGGGTAATCAGTTTTACCCGCATAACCAACCGTCATCAGACTACCATCTGACAATTGCAGACGGGCAGAACCCTGAACATGAACTAAAAATGCCTGGAAGCGATCGCGCAACCAGACGAGTTCTAATCCAGACAGAGAACTACTTCCGCCAAACCCATCGACTCCTTCTAAATCAGCGCGAGTCGGGTGAGGCTTCCTCCAGTTATTGAAGTTCGTCGGTAAACGGTAAAGGGGATAGCTATACTCTGCACTAGGGGTGCGACTGGCAGCATAAATTGGTTCAAAGTACCCCGTAAATAAGACTGTTCCTTGATCATCATTGCCCACCGACTGGTAAACCTCAAACTCACGATTCACCGCCGCTTGTAGTTGGGCTGGAGAACTGGATGTGAGTAGGAGTTGACGAAATCGTACCAGGGAACGGCGCACTCGTTCCAGGGTTATCCCTGGGATGGGATAGGTTTGGTACGTCGCCGCCGCTTTAGGCGTCGCCAGATAGCGCAGACTATGGTCAATCGACTTAAGTAAAGCTTGCCGATCCCCCGGCTGTTCAGGAGTCCCCCAGAGTTGTTCATCGAACCCTAGAGAGTCCAGTGTCACCGATGAAGTATCGGGGTTTATTCGTTCTAGAGGAACATTAGGAACAGCCAAACTGCTGCCACTGAACAGCATTATCCCTAAACTCAGGGATAGACTCGTCAGTTGTTTTCTCATGCTGGTCAAAACTGTCACGTCGTATCATCAATCATTAATCATTAGCCATTGGGTTTTGCCAATGACTAATGACAAAAGACTTAATCCAAAAATCGCTCTACGCTACCCCCGAAGATGGGTTCCACCCGAATCGCTAAAACGCTGGAAGGGCGTACTACCATATACTCGCCCTGAATATTTTTAATCGGGACGCTGATAAAGTCGTTCGAGGTCGATTTGGGCATGAGTTCGCTACTATACCATTTCTGAAACTCTTGAATTGTGGTAAAGCGCACCTCTTCCCGGTGTCCGCCAGCGATAAGAATGTGAACGGCAAACTCATCTGGAGTTCTTGGCATGAAATTTTCTCCTCAATCCATCCCAATTATTATCTTTGACCACGAGAGGTGACATCCTCCCACACCAGAATCTTGGATTTGGTGTGGGCTTCCAAGCTTCACAACTTGGATTTCCTGGTTTTTCCCGTTCGGCTGACGCTCACGGCGGAAGCCTTGCGGGATTTCGACACTTACCTAGACTCAGACGAATACATTTGAGTCCCCGGTAGACCGTCTGTACAGGCAGTTTCCATTCCCGCGAGCCCCGCGGTACTAGTTAGTTTGATTTGCGTTGGTTGTTGATTATCGAATTCGTTACTCAACTCACACTGCAGCAATTTCAACTAGCTTTGTGAGCATCTATATCGAAGCCAATGTCAATTTACAACATTGAGGTTGGGGAAGTCCAGTGTATCCCAACGCCCCATTAAAAATTATGGCGTGGGTCTTATTGCTCCCCCTTTCCTCCCACAACTAGATAAATCACGTTAATACATTAAACCGTTGCAGTAATGTTTCTAGTACCACAGGCAAAGTCTTTTGTAAATCCTCAGGTTGGCGAAATAATAGCTGCTGGTGCTGGGGAACCTCAAAGGGAAACTGTCCTGGTAAGTCTTGGCGTTCCATCTGCACCAGCAAAATTTGTTCTCGGCGCTTGCTGGTTAGGGCGTAACCGATTTCGACACAGACTTGAGGGCTGGGGATCACGAGGGGTGTCTGTTCTCTGTCCAATTTCGCGATCGCAGTACCATCGGCGACAAACAGCAAACTCTTACGGATGTGGCGCATCTGGGTACTACTGAGGCGCATCGGTTCACCCGCAGGGCGACGGGACTGTTGTAGGGTTAGGGGGAGACGCGATCGCTGATTGAAACCCTCAAGGGTGTCATTGAGGCTATCCCGTAGCGCAACACTTGCACTAGAGCATTCAGTTTGATGACTCAAAAAGATAATCGGATCGAGTTGCGCCATCACCTCTTGCTTGGTGAAGTAAATCTCGTGGGAGATCAAATCAATATTGGAAATGGCATAGCCGCCGCTACCTTCGATGTAAAACTCTACCGTTTCCCCATCCAGGTAGCGCCCAAACCATTCCGATTCTTTGACATCCTGACTATCGTCTAAGAAGTCAGCCCTTAACCCGGACTTGAGCAAGCTGTTTTTGCTTAACCGCAGATCGTGAGGGCGTTTCTCCAGTTCTTTAATCGGTTCGTATTGCTGGAGATACCAGGCTTTCAGAGCAATGATTGCCATGCTGTGTGATAAAGGGTTCGACGCCTAACATTAAAATTCCCAGTCTTGGAATTTTAACAATAAGCGGAAATATCTTCACCACATTCATCTGCCAAATAGCACAGCGCCCGGAAGCGTAACCCTACCACTTCCTCATAGAAGGGATTCAGCTTACACAGAGGCGGAATGTGAAATAGGGTACGCCCAAATAGTTTAATGTCGCGCTCAAAGGGACATTGAGCGGGGATCAGATGGCAGATCAAGTGTGCCAGTTGGGGATTGTGTACTTCAACCCCATCAATCCACCGTTTAATTGGTTTGAGCAAATCAAACCGTTTTTTCGGTTGGGGAGGTTGGGTTGGGGTTGAGGACGGCTGTTTTGGCTCTATCCAAACCCATTTCGTAAAAATCAGTTTCTTTGCTGTAAAATCAGATACACTCATAAATCTTTCCTGTGCTATCAACAAACCAACTAAACCACTTGTTATCTACCTACAACTACTCTGGCATTTACACCGGATGAATGTCCGTAAAGGTTTAGTGAAGTTTCAGCGTGAATTTTGCACGTTCTGTAAACTTCAGACGAGCAAAAGCTAGTGGATTCAAGGTATTTCGGTTCTGTTGGTGATCCCCCAGATATTAAGAAAACTGGGTTCTATAGGCTGCTCTAATCAATAAGCAGCGCATCTTAAAAGCAGTATTTATAAAGGTAAGGATTCAGGTCTGTGTTTGGCTCATCAATTAGCCTGGGTGTACGAGCCTTTCCAAAGTAATGTGGAAAAGGAAATTCAGTCACATCGGCGAGTGCGCCCAGGCTCTTTTCCCAAAATAGGTCTTGCCTGAGAC
>NZ_JAVJRX010000103.1:0-41974 GCF_040219735.1 Coleofasciculus sp. G1-WW12-02
GGGAGTTAATTAGCACTTTATCTGAACATGCGGGTGCAGTGACATCAGTGGTTTTCAGTCCCGATGGACAGCAATTGATTAGTGGGAGTAGCGACAAGACAATCAAGATATGGCGTAGGCAACAGGAGTGCGATCGCGCCTGAACTCCAGTCCAGTCAACCTTGCACTGCGATCGCCGTTCTATCTGCTAATAAATTGAGAACATAATTAGACTGCAACTTAGTATTAGTTGTGACAGTTGGGCGTGCGGAATGTGGGCTAATATGACTAAGCGACAAAATTTTGGAACCAAACACCATCAACCACTGGGGAATCCCTTGGGTCGCTCAATCTCAGTATGATCCTGAGTTGATAGCGTCGAACTAAGCTAAGAAAAACAAATGGAATCCAAATTGCCGAGCGTGACTATTGTACTTGCAACTTACAACAGAGCCTCAAGTTTAAGCCAGTATAGCCTTCCAGCAATCACAAAGCTGACTTACTCGAATTATGAAGTTATAGTCATTGATGATGCCTCAACAGACGACACTCACAATGTTTTCAAAACTTATGAAACCCAAATGACCAACTTACGTATACTCAGCAATCATCAGAATCGAGGAGCTTGTTTCTCAAGAAATCTTGGTGTTGCTCATGCAAAGGGAGAGATTATTGTATTCATTGACGACGATGTCAGTCCATTACCAGACTGCCTTAATAAAATAGTCAAAGTTTATATCGAAGATAAAGAGGTAGCAGCGGCTTGGGGTTGCGTTCTCGAAAAGAGCCACTTAACAGATCAATATTCAAAAAAATTCGGCAATGGAAGTCTCTGGTCTGTTCGACGAAAAGTTTTTGATGACTTACGTTTCGACACAAATCTTCAATACTTCAGAACAAGTGCTTGTGATGAACATGAACTCGCCAGACGAATTCAGAAATGCGGGTTTAAGATAGTTCGCGCGACAGAAGCACAGGCTTATCATTTTCTGGCTCCCGCTGAGAACAGAAAATGGAGAGGAATCGGAGGTGATCTTAATTATTTATATGAAAAACTAAAATCAGGATCTATTATCGAGTATTACATTGATTTAATTGCCGCATTTTCTTTATCATTGATAATATCTTTAATTAAGAATGAAGCGAAAAACGCCAAGACTTCTAGAAAATATAAATATAAACAACTATTGCACACGCCAACACGTATACTGATTTTTATAAAAGAACGGGAGTTTAGTTTAGCTCTAAAATGGTTATTCTATGTTGTCATAGATATTCCAATTCGAGCGAAAACTAAAGGCGTTATTGAGTACCTGTCTAAAACTTATAGCAAGAAATGGCCAGCGTGATTTTATCAAGAAAATAATCCTGAGAATACATCAGCTTTAAATTGCTCCAGTCGCTCATCAAGCTGAGTCGCCAATCTTTCAATGCAGGTGTCTTCACTTAACAGGGGAGATGAGTTTTTTGCCGCTTTTAATAGTTGCGCTGCTGATGTTTTTTGCCGAAGCCAATTTCGAGTGACTCGAACAGGTAAAAGAATATCTTTTCTGTTTCGTGGATGATGGAGACGATCAAGATAAACTGGTCGATATTCTAAACCAATAGATGAACACCAATCTTGCCATTTAAAGGGTAAAATAGTTGGGCTTGTAATAATCGGAATCCAGGGAATACGAAGTGCATCCGCAACAATAGCACCATGCATAGCTTCAGTCAATAAAATTTCTGTTCTAGCTAAGCATGATAGAACATTATCTACTGACCCACCCGGATCGATGTAACTAAACCCTAACTCCCTACAAACTAGTTCCCAACCTTTACCCGCTAGTTGATGATGCGGCATATAAGCAAATCGATGGAGCTTAGAATTTTTAGCGTGGAAAACCTTTCTAATTAAGACGGCTGGATCAGTAATAGCTAACTTCTCTGAAACACCAAGAACACGAGCAGAAAGTAGACCCCGAAGACAGTATATTTTGTAAAAGGAGTCTATTTTGGGAATACCTTTACCATATCCTACACCCGTTCCAAAAACTACTCGTTTACGGGCTTTTTTAGTCCGCAAAGGCAAGTTATCGTTAATTAGGCTACCTATGCCAATAAAGGCTGTGGTAGGGTCTTCGTCCAGAATGCCATGAAGCAGTTGATTCCAAAGCCAAGGGTTTAGATTATCACCAAAGTTCTTCATAGTATTAGGTAATTTATGATAGTATAGCTTCATCAGTTGTAACCCAATATAGTCTCATCGGCTTCGGTACAGCGGCTTTGGTAGGGTGATCTAGCATCACTTTAAATTTATCGTTAAGTTGCTGACTTAAGAGTTGTAATTCTTTAGGGGTTGCCGTTAAACTTAATTTATTTATCTGAATTTCTATCCGAAGAAAAGGAGTTTTCCAATCTCCTGTAGTCCAGTAAGTAACTGTCGGGCAGAGTGTCTTGTTTTCTTATAAACTGACCTTAGTTTACGGGTATAAACATAGTCATCACTAGGAAAATTGACAGCTAATCGTGATGGTGCAGGAGGAAAATGCCCTTTAGATAAATCAAATTCTTTATCAGAGTAACCGACATGAGGTGGTCTTAAAAGTTGTTTTTGTACATCGTTATTAGTAAGTGATCGGTAAGGTTCGCACCAATCATAATTCATCCAAGCTAAACACCCTGGTGCATAACTATATATCAGCACTCGTCTGCGATTTTCAGCTTTCCATGGTCTACTACCGTGAACCAGTGCCTCAGTAAAGATGAGCATATCACCCGCTTTCAATGTTGGATTAACCACTAATGGAGAATTCGGTCTAGGCATATATTTTACATTGCCTTTGTGACTGCCTGGTACACAGATAAATCCACCATCACCAGGATTAACATCGTTTAGAGCATAGATAACTTTTACTAATCCATTACGCATCTGATTGTTAGACCATTGGTAAAAGAATGCGAGTTGCTCCCTTAGTGGTCCAGCATGGAGGTCTTCGGGAATACGAGTTGTGTTGCTCATCTCCATCCCAAAAGCATGATCGAAGCGTAGCCATTCACCCAGCATTATTTGAAGAATTGCTAGAGTTTTAGGATGAGCCATTAGCTCAAGAAAGTAAGAATCTAAGTGAAAAAATGAAAACTTTCTTTTACCTCCTACTCCTGCCTGATCAATAATGGTATTTATTTTTTCGATTTCTTCTGGTAAAAGAACGTTAGGGTAGACGATATATCCATTTAAATCAAACTCGTACATCTCTTCGATGGTCATCAT
Organism: Coleofasciculus sp. G1-WW12-02; assembly: GCF_040219735.1. NCBI lineage: Bacteria > Bacillati > Cyanobacteriota > Cyanophyceae > Coleofasciculales > Coleofasciculaceae > Coleofasciculus > Coleofasciculus sp. G1-WW12-02. Next base: position 3,236 of record NZ_JAVJRX010000103.1, read on the forward strand.
TGTTGATACAGATCTTCACTTAAATTTACGAACTTATAGGATAAATTATAACAGGACTTGAGCCAATTTTAACCCAAAGATGGTTCGGTAGCCCTAGTCGAAAAATGGCTTTCCCATACTTGTGGTGATAAAGCAAAGTTATAATATAGCAGCATTAGCATTTTAAGCCTTTGCATCTGACTAAATTTGTATCAAAAGCTACATTATTCCCTAAGTATCGGAGAGAGCCATTTATGCTGTCCAATGTTTTAGAAACTAAAACTAACAATTTAGTACACCAAATACGGAAGAGCCGATAATACCCAGAGTTAAACCGAAATGGATTGGAGATGCGATCGCCATTTCTGTGGGAGCATGTCAGTTTTGCACAAAACGTTCACCCCCGTCTGGAATATCTCATCTCTCAATTCTCTCCTTCCCCGCGTCCCCGCGTCTGCTAACCTACAAAGGTGACATGCTCCCATTTCTGTCGTCAGAGTGGGAAAGGTTTACTATAGATGTAGTACACGCCTGCGTTTCTAGAAATAATACCCCCTTAGATTTGAATGACAAATGACAAATTATGAGCTACTGCCTCAATCCTAACTGCCTACAATGCCAGAACCCTAATAATAGTCGATTTTGTCAAAGTTGTGGGTCGAATTTACTCTTGAGAGAGCGTTATCGGGGAATTCAATTAATTGGACAGGGCGGATTTGGCAGAACTTTTTTAGCCGTGGATGAGGATAAACCGTCTAAACCCCATTGTGTCATCAAACAATTTTATCCCCAAGCTCAAGGAACAGATAGTGTCCAGAAAGCGGCAAGTCTTTTTGAGCAAGAAGCGGTGCGTCTTGACGATTTGGGCTATCATTCCCAAATTCCAGAACTGTTTGCCCATTTTAACCAGGATAATCGTCAATATTTGGTACAAGAATATATTCCGGGGTACAATTTAGCTCAAATTTTAGTGGCTCACGGTGCATTTACTGAACAGCAGATTCTAGATTTACTGAATAGTTTGCTACCATTGCTAGATTTTATTCACGGTCATAATGTTATTCATCGGGATATTAAGCCGGAAAATGTAATTTGTCGTTCTTGCTCAAATTTTATGGGCGCCAGGAAAGGACAACTGGTAATTGTAGATTTTGGCGCGGCTAAATTTGCCACGATTACTGCCCTCACTCGCAAAGGAACAATTATTGGTTCCGCTGGCTATGCTGCACCGGAACAGGCGTTGGGTCAAGCGTTTTTTGCTAGTGATTTGTATAGTTTGGGTGTAACTTGTATTCATCTGTTGACTCGACGCCATCCCCTAGAACTCTATTGTGTGAATGAGGGGGATTGGGTGTGGCGAGATTATTTAACCACGTCCATTAGTCCTGAATTAAGTCAAGTTATCGATAAATTGTTGCAACGTCCCATCCGACGACGTTATCAAAAGGCACAAGATGTTTTACAAGATTTAAACCATGATTCAACGACGACATCTCACCGCTATTTTGCCGCACTAAAAACCTTGGCGATACCTACTATTACTCAACTTATTCCTCCTAAAAATACCTGGAAATGTATTCATACTCTCATCAGTCATTCAAGTTCAGTTTGTTCCGTGGCAATTAGTCCTGATGAACAATGTCTGGCGAGTGGGAGTTTCGATAAAACGGTTAAATTGTGGAATCTTCAGACGGGGGAATTGTTGCATACGCTGACAAAACATGCCAAACCTGTGTTGTCGGTGGCGTTTAGTCCTGACGGTAAAATTCTTGCTAGTGCTAGTGTGGATGACACGATTGAATTATGGCAGTGGCAATCAGCGTCTTTAAGCTGCACGATCGCGGATTATTCCGATGCGAGAGTATCGATATGTCTAGCGATGAGTCCCGATGGGAAATTTTTGGCTAGTGGTAGCGATCGCCAAGTGATTAAAGTATGGCAGATTGATACTGGCAATTTACTCTACACCCTCAGTGATTCACGGGGGATTAATTCAGTCACCTTTAGCCCCGATGGGCAATTCCTGGCTAGTGGGAGTAGTGATAATACGGTGAAGTTATGGCGTCTGGATAATACTGAACTGGTAAACAGGTTTACAGGTCACGAACGGGATGTCAATTCGGTGGCGATTGACCCCCAGGGGAAAATACTCGCCAGTGGTAGCAGTGATACGACGATTAAATTATGGCATTTAGGGAACGGTAAACTCCTCGCTACCCTCAGAGGACATGGGGATTGGGTACGAAGTGTAAGATTTAGTCATAATGGACGAATTCTCGTCAGTGGTAGCGCTGATGCCACAATTAAGTTGTGGGATTTGCACGGTGGTAAAGTGGCGGCGACGTTAGCGGGACATACCAAGGATGTGAATTCTATTGCGTTGAGTCAAGATGGGCAGATGATTATTAGTGGGAGTCGCGATGGCACAATTAAGATTTGGCGGTATCAATAAGATCGTCATTCGTCATTCGTTAGGAAACGGGGAATAAATTCATAATTTATAATTCATATAATTCATAATTTTCATGGATCAGCTTAATCAGTATTATTTAATTTTGGGACTGCAACCGGGTGCGTCTTTAGCAGAGATTAAACAAGCCTATCGGGAATTAGCTAGATATTGGCATCCGGATCGTTTTCCTGATGATCCGCAACGACAAGCCCAAGGACAAGAGGAACTTAAAAAAATAAATGACGCTTACCAACAGCTTAAGTATTATGCCTCGGTATTACCTCAGCCAGAGGTTAGCCAAGATGTGGATGGAACAACCTATTACCAGTGGGGGATGGAACTGGCAAAGGGCTGTCAATATCAGCAAGCAATTGACTATTTTAGCAAAGCTATCTGGCTAGATTTTAATTTAGTTAAAGCCTATAAATATCGCGGACTGGCTTATTCTCAACTGGGCGAACACCGACAAGCGATCGCGGATCTTAATCAAGCGGCTAGTCTGTATTGGCAACAGCAAGATCTACGAGAGTATCAAGATGTGCTTTTCTGCATTAGCAAGTTGCAAAATGTAGTTTTGCAGCCACTCCAACAGAACTGGCGTTGTGTTCATACCCTCAAAGGTCATACTTACTTTGTCTACGCCGTTGCGATTAGTCCAGACAGGCAAACTATCGTGAGTGGTAGCACAGATGGAACGATTAAACTATGGGATGTGCAAACAGGAAAGGAACAACGCACTCTCAAAGGACATGTCGGTAGGTTTGGCTATGTTCAATCTATTGCAGTTAGTGCCGATGGGCAAACATTGGTGAGTGGGGGAAATGATAAAACGATTAAGATTTGGCAACTCAGTACTGGGAATGAACAGCAAACATTAATCGGACATTCGGGTCTATTTGCTGGGGTTAAATCGGTAACAATTAGTCCAGATGGTAAGCTACTTGCCAGTGGTAGCGATGATAAAACCATTAAACTTTGGTCTCTGCCGAAAGGACGAGAATTACGCACCTTTAAGGGTCATAATGCTGGAGTCAATGGAGTTGCTATTAGTCCAAATGGCAAGATTCTCGCCAGTTGTAGCACTGATAAAACGATTAAGTTATGGCAGGTGGGAAAGGCGCGGGAACTTCATACGCTTATCGGTCATCATGATGCTGTAAATGGGGTAGCATTTAGTTCCGATGGGCAGATTCTTGCCAGTGGGAGTGCCGATGGAACGATTAAAGTCTGGCAACTCAGTAGTGGGCGGATACTGCGAACTTTGAAAGGGCATCATGATATGGTCAATGCAGTAGCATTTAGTCCTGATGGACAGATTCTTGTCAGTGGTAGCACCGACAAAACGATTAAACTGTGGCAGATTAGAAAAGGGCAGAAACTTCGCACGCTGAAAGGACATACGGCTGCTGTACATACAATTGCCATCAGTTTAGATGGGCAAATTATTGTCAGTGGGAGTGCGGATAAAACAATTAAGATTTGGCGATGTGATTAATGCTCAATGACAAACTTGATAACATTGGACAGGTTGATGTTAAAGGAGTTCACACTTTTATTATGTTTCGTCCCAATTTTGTAAAATAAATTGATATTGATAAGTTACCTGCATCCCCCCTGCACCTTGGATATATATCCTCCTTTCGAGGGTGCAATCCCAGGGGAGGGGAACATAGAATCAAGCCAAGAAAATCCAACGATTAAGGATAAAGGTTATGGCAAATACGATGAAAGCCGCCGTGGTGCATAGATTTGGCGAACCCCTATCGATTGAAGAGGTTCCTATTCCAGAACCCAAAGCCGGAGAAGTCTTAATCCGTACCGTTACCTGTGGTGTCTGCCATACTGATTTACATGCGGCTGATGGGGATTGGCCCATAAAGCCTAATTTGCCTTTTATCCCTGGACATGAGGGGGCGGGTTATATCGCCGCTGTGGGTTCTGGCGTAACCTTACACAAAGAAGGCGATCGCGTCGGGGTTCCTTGGCTGCATAGTGCCTGTGGACATTGCGAATATTGCTTCACGGGTTGGGAAACCCTGTGTCCTGATCAAGAAAACACAGGGTACTCTGTCAACGGAGGTTATGCGGAGTATATGGTGGCGCCGGCTGACTATATAAGTCCTATCCCCGATGGCGTTGATTTTGCTGATGCTAGTCCCATTCTCTGCGCTGGGGTAACCACCTACAAAGGTTTGAAAGAAACTAATACTAAACCTGGAGAATGGGTGGTGATTTCTGGTATTGGTGGCTTAGGTCACATTGCTGTCCAATATGCCAAAGCTTTGGCACTCCATGTTGTCGCCTTAGACACCAGTGATCAGAAGCTGGAGTTAGCCAAGCAATTGGGGGCAGAACTTACGGTGAATGTGACCAAAGAAGACCCCGCCACGGTGGTACAAGAGAAAATTGGGGGGGCGCATGGTGCTTTAGTCACCGCTGTTTCTACTGCTGCTTTTCGTCAAGCCCTGGGAACGCTACGACGAGGTGGCACTTGTGCTTTAGTTGGGCTACCCCCAGGAGATTTTCCTACACCTATCTTTGAGGTGGTATTAAAACGGATTACTATTCGCGGTTCCATTGTCGGTACGCGCAAAGATATGCAAGAATGCTTACAATTTGCGGCAGAAGGCAAGGTGAAGCCCACTTTAGAGAAGCAGCCGTTAGAGGAGATTAATCATATATTTGAACGTCTCAGAAACGGTGAAGTGAATGGTCGCATCGTGCTGCAAGTTAGCTAATTATTATGACAATTGCATCCTGGGGGGTGGTCAATGCCCAAAATACGCTGATTAATCATGGCACTATTCTCTTTGCGATCGCGTGGGGGTATTGGTGTCTGATTAATGGGATGCGATCGCGAAAATCCTGGCAAGTTTCACCCTAACTCAAAGACATCATCCCGGCGATACAACTCGGATAGTATCATGTCCGGTTGCATCCTCACCGGTGAACCTATCCTATAACTATAACTTTTCGATTTCTCTGTTGAGTTTTAAATTGCTCAAGATAATCGGACTGAAGGCTTAAGTCAGCAACTCCTGGCAAAGCTTGACTTACCGTTGGTTTTGGTTGTAGTATGAGAAAATTAAATCCTGTATATTGGTTTATTTTTGTTCACTTTTAAGAGCAAAACCCATCAAAGCCCTAAAATAACGTCATTTTTTTTTCCTAACTTGGGAAAAACTGAGAAAATACAAACATATTTCAACACCCAATTTTCATCAACTCATCAGGGGCAGATTTGACAAAAAAAACCTTTTGTGCATCTAATACCAAAACAAGGATCAGAAATGACGGGGTTTCGCGTCGCTTTTGGTCGATTTCTGAACTATCGCGTCACGCCAGTAGTCAACCCAGGATTTTAACGGGCTCCCATCCCTTACTACATACAAACTCCTCATCTCCCCTGATGATGTGCCAAAATTGTTAGAACGGATCAGTTCAACCCTGTAGGAGATTCTTTTGTGGAGTCGCGTTATAATCCCGTCGAGATAGAGGAAAAGTGGCAAACGAGTTGGTCACAACAAAACTTAGACCAAACCCAGGACAAGGCAGATAAGCCCAAATTCTATGCCCTGTCGATGTTCCCCTATCCATCGGGCAACCTGCACATGGGTCACGTCCGTAACTATGCGATTACCGATGTCATTGCCCGCAAAAGCCGGATGCAGGGCTATCGAGTCCTCCATCCTATGGGTTGGGATGCCTTTGGGCTACCCGCAGAAAATGCCGCGATTCAACGGGGCGTTCATCCCGCCAAGTGGACGTATCAAAATATTACTCAAATGCGGTCTGAGTTAAAGCGTCTGGGATTGTCCTACGACTGGAACTGTGAATTAGCGACCTGTGCGCCGGACTATTACAAGTGGACTCAGTGGATTTTCTTGCAGTTTTTCCACGCTGGATTAGCCTATCAGAAAGAAGCCGCTGTCAACTGGGACCCCATTGACCAAACTGTACTGGCAAATGAACAGGTGGATAGCGATGGACGTTCCTGGCGTTCTGGTGCGAAAGTGGAACGGAAACTCTTACGCCAGTGGTTCCTGAAAATTACCGATTATGCCGAACAATTACTCAACGATTTAGATAAGCTAGAGGGATGGCCCGAACGGGTGAAGTTGATGCAAGCCAACTGGATTGGCAAGTCCATCGGCGCTTATTTAGAGTTTCCCATAATCGACTTCGATGAAAAAATTGGTGTCTTTACCACTCGCCCAGATACGGTTTATGGCGTGACTTATGTGGTTTTAGCCCCAGAACATCCCTTAACCCCAAAGGTTACGACTCCTGACCGCAAAGCTGAGGTTGACGCCTTTATTAAAGAGGTGACTCAGGAAAGTGAACTGGAACGCACGGCTGAGGATAAGCCGAAACGGGGTATTCCCACTGGGGGTAAGGCGATTAATCCCTTTACTGGGGAAGAAATTCCGATTTGGATTGCCGATTACGTCCTCTATGAATATGGTACAGGGGCGGTGATGGGTGTTCCTGCCCATGATGCACGAGATTTCCAATTTGCCAGGGAACAGAATTTACCCATCAAGACGGTGATTGTAGCAGCAGATGCGGCTGACCCGAAAGCTGAACCGAAACAGGCTTATACTGAACCCGGTGTGGTGGTGAATTCTGACCTGTTCAATGGCATGGAATCAACAGTCGCCAAAGCAGAAATTGTCAACTACGCCGAACGCCAAGGATGGGGGAAAGCCCGGATACAGTACCGCCTGCGGGATTGGTTAATTTCCCGCCAACGCTATTGGGGCGCACCCATTCCGGTGATTCACTGTCCTGATTGTGGTATTGTCCCGGTTCCGGAGAAGGATTTGCCCGTCCAGTTACCGGAAAATATAGCGATGAGTGGCGGGCGTGTCGCCTCCTTAGCCCAAGTGGAGGGATGGACAGATGTGCCTTGTCCCACCTGCGGTACAGCCGCGAAACGGGAAACGGATACGATGGATACGTTTATTGATTCGTCTTGGTATTTCCTGCGCTATCCTGACGCCAATAATGACCAGCAGGTTTTTGACAAGAGCAAAACCAATGACTGGATGCCCGTAGACCAGTACGTGGGTGGCATTGAACACGCGATTTTGCACCTATTGTACTCCCGTTTCTTCACCAAAGTTCTGCGCGATCGCGGCTTACTCAATTTTGATGAACCGTTCCAGCGTCTGTTGACTCAGGGGATGGTGCAGGGGTTAACCTATATGAACCCCAGAACCGGGAAATGGATTCCCTCAGTTGAGGTCAACCCCAGTGACCCCAAAGACCCAGAAACCGGGGAAACCCTGGAGGTGTCCTACAAAACCATGTCCAAATCCAAATACAACGGTGTCGCACCTAAAGAGGTAATTAACAAATATGGTGCCGATACCGCCCGCATGTTTATCCTGTTTAAAGCCCCTCCAGAAAAAGACCTGGAATGGGATGATGCAGATGTGGAAGGACAATTCCGTTTCCTCAACCGAGTTTGGCGTTTGGTCGAGGAATTTGCGGCAAACCGAACCAACCGTTCAACCACCACTCCCCCTGAGTTAAGTAAACCGGAAAAAGACCTGCGGCGGACAATTCACACGGCGATTAAAGAAGTCACCGATGATTTAGACGGGGAGTATCAATTTAATACAGCGGTTTCCGAGTTAATGAAACTCAGCAACGCCCTCGGTGATGCTAAGTGCAAAGACTCCCCCGTTTACGCCGAAGGAATCGAGACACTGATTCTATTATTAGCCCCCTTTGCCCCCCATATTGCGGAAGAATTATGGCATGGCATTGGTCATACCGATTCAGTACACCTACAACCTTGGTCTACCTTTGAACCAGAAGCATTAATCGCTGATGAGATTACCCTGGTGATTCAAATCATGGGTAAAACCCGTGGCACAATTCAGGTTCCTGCTGATTCCGATAAATCAGCCTTGGAACAGTACGCCAGGGAATCAGAAGTTGCCCAGCGTTATATCACAGGTAAGACGGTGAAAAAGGTGATTGTTGTACCTGGAAAGCTGGTTAATTTTGTGGTGACAGGTTGATATCCAGGTAGGGAGATAGAATCATGTAGAGACGTGCCATGGCGCGTCTATGTGTAGGGGCGGGTTTACGCGCCAAACTTTCCCCAAAATATAGCGTGGGTTATAAAAACAATTGAAACAATTGTAGGGGCGACCCGCCGTACCCAATTAACACCACCTAACCCTTACTTTGCTCGGGTCGCCCTGTATCAGGTATCGTCAATTAAAGGTAAAAATGGTGCGACCCGCCGTACCCAATTAACACCACCTAACCCTTAATTTGATCGGGTCGCCCTGTATAAGGTATCGTCAATTAAAGGTAAAAATGGTGCAACCCGCCCTATCCAATTAACACAACCCAACCCTTAATTTAATCGGGTAGCCTCCACCCGGTATCAGTAATCATCCAACACCGCATTTAGACAGGGGCGAGTCGATATAGGTTAATTTTCGCACCGAACATTGATGCAGCGACTCGCCCCTACAGCCCCTAAAACCCCGACAACCGCTAAACTATCGAAAATGATTTCTAAATTACGAATCACGGCATCTTGCATCATTTTATTGGTAAAAAATGCTTGTTTACCTTCATGGGTGTAATTCTTCAACTCTCCATAGAACCTGTTGAGTAACGCTTACGCTCTACCCAACCTACATCTGACGTGCGCCCGATTTTATGGTAATATCTATATCACGATTTTATATGTACCACGCTAGTAGGAAGCGATACAAGCGTTGATGGCGAAGACAGCGCAACTACGAACTTAGCTGTTGAAAAAAATCGACTCGCCTACGGCGAGGAAAGGGAAAAGAAAAAAGGGCAGAGGGGAAAAGGGAAAGAGGACAAAGGGCTAAAGAGTCCTGCCGGAAACGCAGACTACCCGAAACCCGTTGCCGTCGATGTGGAAGTCGGGGTTGCTGAAGAAGCGGAACGCCACGCGGCAGAAATAAGGGAAGTCGTACCAGGAACCGCCGCGCAGGATTCGATAATGATTCTTATTGTCATCAATTATCCAAGCTTGACCATCTGACGGCGCACCTTCATAACTATCATGCCACTGGTCAAGACACCATTCCCACACATTTCCATGCATGTCGTACAAGCCAAAGGCATTCGCTACCTGAAAACTACCCACAGGAGTAGTTTCCTCACGATACTTACCCTCAACACCTGCAACATAGGTATAGTTACCCTTATAGTTAGCTAAATCGGTGGTAATCGTCTCACCAAAATGAAACGGTGTTGTTGTTCCAGCACGACAGGCATATTCCCATTCCGCTTCGCTAGGAAGTCGGTAGTTCCAACCTGTGTACTGCGATAATCGCGCACAAAATTCTACACAATCGTACCATGATACCCGCTCTACAGGGCGGTTTTCTCCTTTAAATCTAGAGGGGTCAGGGTCAAGTTTTCGCTCAACTTTGGGAAAATGAGCCACGGCTTGCCATTGCGCCTGAGTGATAGGATATTTCCCTAGGAAGAAGGGTTTAATCGTCACCCAATGCTGGGGACTTTCACGGTCTCCATGTCCTTCCTCCGTCTCTGGCGAACCCATTTGGAATGTACCCTCCGGAATCGCCACCATTTCCAGAGGCACATCGCCAAGGGTTTCAATGTAATGGTACGCCTGATGGGTGCGACGATTCAGCGTTAGTTTTCTTTCTTTCCCCAACACCCCCGATTTAACCTCCACCGTCACCACCTCAAAGTCAAATGCTGACACGGGTAGGGTTTTGGCAGTTTTTGCCGGCTGAACCGTGGCTGAACTCTCAACGGATGGAGATGTCACCGACAAGATAATTGGCGGTTCAAACGTGAATAGTCCCAACCACGCCTCCATGGATTGAGGGCGGTCTTGCGGTTCTAGCGCCATTCCCGATAAAATAGCCTGGTTCGTGGCATCACTTAACCCAGAAATAATTTGTTGCGGTGGTACTAATTCTGCATTAAACAGCTTACGCCCCAAGGAACCAACGGGACGCTGACCTGTCACCGCATAATATAAGGACGCCGCTAAGGTATACACATCAACCGTAACCTCTCGACTCCCTAGTCCAATCTGTTCATAGGGGGCAAATCCCTGATTTCCCGCCTTATCCATGGTTGTACTCGTGGTTGGCACTAATCCCTTAGCAATGCCAAAATCAATTTGCGCCAAGGCTCAAGGGGTAACACCGGCTAATGACGGAACTGGAACTCAAGTCATTCAAACGGGAAATCAGTTTACGATTACCGGGGGTAGCTATTCCGGAGATGGCGCGAATCTCTTTCATAGTTTTGAGCAATTGAACTTGGATGCTGACCAAATTGCTAACTTTATCAGTTCACCTACGATTCAAACTATCTTAGGGCGAGTGGTTGGCGGTGACGCTTCATTGATTAATGGTTTGCTGCAAGTCACCGGGGGAAACTCGAATCTATTTTTAATGAATCCCGCCGGGTTTATTTTTGGTGCGAATGCTCAACTGAATGTTCCGGCTGATTTTACCGCGACAACGGCTACGGGAATTGGGTTTGGAGAAACGCTTTGGTTTAATGCTTGGGGTGACAATTATTACCAGAGTTTGATGGGTACACCCAATCTTTTTACGTTTGAATTATCACAACCGGGGGCAATTGTCAACGCTGGAAATTTAGCTGTAACTGAGGGGAATTTAATCTTACTGGGGAATCCTGTGATTAATACGGGGAACCTAATAGCCTCCGGTGGACAGATTGCGATCGCGTCAATACCGGGAGAGAATCGCGTTAGAATCACTCAACCTGGACATGTCCTAAATTTGGAACTTGAACCCCTCACCGATAGTTCAGGACAACTCCTCCCCATTACTCCCCTGGATTTAGCCGCATTGCTGACGGGTTCGGCGGATGGAATGGAGACGGGGTTAACGGTTCAACCCGATGGTACTGTCACCTTAACGGATTCTGATACTGCAATTCCCACTCAGGATACAACTATTGTCTCTGGAACGTCGATTACAGCTGAGGGTAGAGATGTGACGATTTCTGGCGCGTCTGTCACGGTGGGGACAATTGATACTTCCAGTAATCTTGACGCAGGTGCGATTAATCTCACCGCCACGGCTGATCAGATTAGCACCCAAACGCTCTTTTCCCTAGCATCTGAAGGTCAGGGAGGAGACATCCGTTTGCAGGCACAGGGAAATATTATCACGGGCGGGATTGATTCCGGTTCGACGAATGGGGATGGGGGTTCGGTTACGCTGACCAGTATCACAGGAAACATTTTTATTGATCCAACGCGGGGAGAATTAAGCCTGGAAACGGGAAGTGGTTTACTGGCTGTAGACGCAGCGGTGTTTACCTTTGCCGGGGGAATGGGTCGAGGGGGAGATATTATAATGAGCGCTCGCGGTAATATCAACACAGGTTCTCTGGGTTCAGGGTCGGCGATGGGGAATGGCGGAAATATTCGCCTAACCAGCACCACGGGTATTATTGATACGTTTGGGGGTGAGGTGCGATTTTTAGGGGAAACTATTGCCAATCCTGGAGTTTTGTTATCCGGTTCTGCGGGGACGGGTAAGGGTGGCGATATTATCCTCAAGGCGGGTCAAGATATTATTACAGGTCCTCTGATTTCCAGTTCTCTCAATGGAGATGCGGGGAAGGTTGAGTTGACGGTAACGGAAAATGAGAGTGATATAGAGGTATCCATAATCAATTCTCAAGCCTTAGATATCGGCGCAGGAGGGAATGTGGAGGCGACAGCAACAGGTATTTTCAGCGCCACAGATTTGACTCAAGACGCCTTGTCGAAAATTCCAGAGGGTGGATTGGAACCGGAGGAAATACCCGACACCTTAGACCGAGAGGCGAGTATCTCCACATCTGGAGGAAGCGGCGGTGGTTCGATTACAATTATTCATCAGGGAGGGTTGCGGGATATTCCCTTTACTGTGGGTGATGGGGGGGAGAACGGGACGGAGGGTTCTCTGACCAGTGGTGAGTTTACCATTGAACCCGTTGAATCGTTTTCAACCAGCTATATTGAAGGCAATATTCAAATTATTAACCTTGGCGATATTAATCCCGTTGACCTGACGCAGCCTCTGACGTTACCAGAACGGCTGATGGTGTCAAATCCCAACACCGAACCCAGTGGACTGGGGGAACTTGACCAATCGATGAGTCAAGATTATGCCGACTATTTTGGCTTAGACAACACCTCAGAGATTACCTTAAGCCAAGCCCAAAGCTTATTGCAAGAGATCAATAGTGTCACGGGTGTCAAACCAGCGGTGATCTATGTCCTGTTTGTTCCTCAAGTGATTACGCCGATTCCCCCAAACCAAGGGAGTGAAAACACCGCTTTGTCACTGTTGCGATCGCAGACTCCCCAAGATAGCGATCGCTTAGAATTAATTCTAGTCACGGCTGACCAACCGCCGATTCGCAAATCCCTGAATGTCACCCGTAGCCAAGTCCTCTCTGTCGTCCGAGACTTTCACGCAACGGTAACGAATGCGAGACGACCTACTGCCTATCGTATTCCAGCACAACAAGTCTATCAATGGCTAGTCAGTCCCCTAGAAAAGGATTTGCAACAACTCAACATCGAAAACTTAAGCTTTATTCTCGACGCCGGGTTGCGCCATATTCCCCTAGCGGCGTTACATGACGGCAATGACTTTATTATTAAACGGTATAGTGTTGGCTTAATGCCCAGTATCAGCCTCACGGATACCCGTTACCAAGATATCACCACCCTAAAAGTTCTGGCAATGGGGGCGAGTGAGTTTACCGAACTCGATCCTACGAAGCTGCTCAAGTATTTCCATGCCCGCCGCACTAGGGGTGCCAAGCCTTTATCCGTGTCAACTTAAGCTATAGCCCTTTGTGAGCAGAAAGAATATTTTTGAAAATATCCTCCCATTTTAACACCAAACTGAGTTTAAGGGGTAGTATTCCCCCGACATTTCATATAAAAATCACCCAACCCTTGACAATTAAAAATCTTTGTAAAGAAGTGGATTGACTTCTAGAAAATTTGCTGATTTAATATCGATGGAGTTAGGATATAGATAGACAGTTAGAGAGAGCGGTAAACGTCCAAGCTAAATAAACCGCAAGGAATAGATTTAGTGAGGATAAACCTTACTGTTCCTCCTCTAGATCCATGAATTTAGTCAAGAGCCTGAGGGAAAAATAAAACACTACGGTTTTTTTAGCAGCAACACAAATACCTTAGAGTTTTGACCAAAATTTACGAAAAATAAAGGATCAGAGCTACGTCTAAAGTCGAAAAGTTTACACAAGAAACGAGGTAAATAATGCATACAGTTGGGACATTTGCACCTAACACGTCTACGCAACAGCAAGAGACAGCCAGTGTTTTATGCGAACAATGGCAGGATTTTACTCCCGGTAAATGGACGAATGAAATTAATGTCCGGGATTTTATCCAAAAGAATTATACCCCCTATAAACAAGACGACTCCTTCTTGGCAGGAGCAACTGAACGGACTAAAATACTCTGGCAAAAAGTCTGCGATTTGATGCAGCAAGAGCGGGAAAAAGGTATTTTAGATGTCGATACCAAAGTTCCCACAAGTATCACCGCCCATGCACCTGGTTATATTGACCAAGACCTAGAACAAATTGTCGGCGTACAAACCGATAAACCTCTAAAACGGGCAATTATGCCCTTGGGTGGTATCCGAGTTGTCAAGAAATCCTTAGAAGCTTACGGCTATCAACTTGATCCCCAAACGGAAGAGATTTTCACCAAATATCGCAAAACCCATAACGATGGGGTATTTGATGCCTACACGCGGGAAATGCGGACGGCGCGGCGATCGGGTATTATCACTGGGTTACCGGATGCCTATGGTCGGGGTCGGATTATTGGCGACTATCGCCGGGTTGCATTGTATGGGATCACTCGTTTAATTGCTGATAAAAAACAGCAGCAAGATTCCCTGGAATTCGATGCGATAGACGAGTCGGTTATCCAGCAACGGGAAGAAATTGCTGAACAAATCCGGGCGCTAAAAGAACTGCAAGAAATGGCAGCTAGCTATGGCTATGATATTAGCCGTCCGGCGGCAAATGCCCACGAAGCGGTGCAGTGGACATACTTTGGCTATCTGGGTGCGGTGAAGGAACAAAATGGTGCCGCGATGTCCTTAGGACGAGTGTCTACGTTCCTGGATATTTACGTTGAACATGATTTAAATAACGGCACTCTCAACGAATCCGAGGCACAGGAATTAATTGACCATTTCGTGATGAAACTGCGGATGGTGCGCTTCCTGCGGGCACCGGCTTATAATGAACTGTTCTCCGGTGACCCGGTTTGGGTAACCGAAGCCATTGGCGGAATGGGTGAAGATGGTCGTCCGTTGGTGACGAAGACGAGTTTCCGTTTCTTGCATACTCTCAATAACCTAGGTCCTGCACCGGAACCGAATTTAACCGTCCTGTGGTCAGAACGGTTACCGATTAACTTTAAGCGGTTCTGCGCCAAGGTATCGGTGGAAACCAGTTCGATTCAGTACGAGAACGATGACCTGATGCGATCGCACTATGGTGATGATTATGGCATTGCCTGCTGTGTATCGGGAATGCCCATTGGCAAACAGATGCAGTTCTTTGGTGCACGAGTCAACCTGGCTAAAGCCCTACTCTATGCCATTAATGGTGGTAAAGATGAAAAAGCTGGCGATCAAGTAGGTCCAGAACTAGCACCAGTTACCTCGGATTACCTAGATTATGATGAGGTGACGGGGAAATTTGACCAAATGATGGAGTGGTTGGCGAAACTCTACGTCAATACCCTGAATGTGATCCACTATATGCACGATAAATATTGTTATGAGCGTTTGGAAATGGCGCTGCATGACCGGGATGTTTATCGGACGATGGCTTGTGGGATTGCAGGATTGTCGGTGGTTGGCGATGCGTTATCGGCGATTAAATATGCCAAGGTGAAAGTCATTCGCAATGACCAAGGTCTCGCCGTAGACTATGAAGTGGAAGGAGATTATCCGAAATTTGGCAATAACGATGATCAGGTGGATGAAATTACTGCCAACCTGGTGAAAGCGTTTATGGATAAAGTCCGCAAGAACAAGACCTATCGCGGTGCTGTTCCTACCCAATCGATTCTCACGATTACCTCAAATGTGGTGTATGGGAAGAAAACTGGGAGTACCCCTGATGGTCGCAAAGCTGGGGAACCCTTTGCCCCGGGTGCGAACCCAATGCATGGTCGTGATAGCAATGGCGCGATCGCAGCTTTAGCTTCAGTAGCGAAACTTCCCTATGAACATGCCCAAGATGGCATTTCTTATACGTTCTCCATTGTGCCGCAAGCATTGGGTAAGACGGATGATGCGAAGGTGAATAACTTGGTGGGAATGCTAGATGGGTATTTCCATGATGAGGGTCATCATATCAATGTCAATGTCTTCAATCGCGATACCCTGCTTGATGCGATGGATCATCCGGAAAAATACCCGCAGTTAACGATTCGGGTATCGGGTTATGCGGTGAACTTTATTAAATTAACCCGCGAACAGCAACTGGATGTGATTAACCGCACGTTCCACGAACGGATTTAGGCGGAGTTGTTTTTACCTGATCAGGTAGACAAGTCCGTTTGTCTGGGGGGCTAGCCCCCCAGACCCCCCAGTGGGGACGTTGCGACCCCCCCACACCCCCGCCGCAACGCTTCGCTATTGTTTGCCATACCTTAATCCATTCAACTTTCAGTCAGGGCGGGTTTTGCACAAACGATATCATCGATAACCATAAGAAGGTTCCTAAACCCGCCTCTATTTTCCTCAAAACTCAAAAATCGAACTATGGTAACGCAATCATCAATTTCTCAATCCCCAATCACCACTCCCCAATCCGCAGTAAAAGGACGCATTCATTCCATAGAAAGCTGCGGTACAGTCGATGGTCCGGGTATCCGCTTTGTTATTTTTACCCAAGGCTGTCCGCTGCGCTGTCTTTATTGTCACAATCCGGATAGCCGCTGTATCCGTGAAGGTCAGGAGGTTACTGTTGATGAACTAATGACCCAGATACAAAAGTATCGTTCTTATATGCGCTTTTCCGGCGGCGGCGTTACTATCTCAGGGGGTGAACCCTTGATGCAACCGGAGTTTGTCCGCGAAATTTACCGACGCTGCCAAGATTTGGGGATTCATACTGCTCTGGATACGTCTGGTTATGTCAACTTGGATCTCGTCAAACCTGTACTGGATCATGTCGATTTGGTCTTGTTGGACATCAAGTCCTTTGATCCCAAAATTTATTTTAAGATTACCAACGTTTCCCTAGAACCCACACTCGCATTTGCCCAGTATTTGAGTGAGATTAAAAAGCCAACCTGGATTCGCTTTGTCTTAGTCCCCAACTTATCCGATAACTTAGAGAGTATTGAGGGATTAGCCCGCTTTGTCTCGACCTTAGGCAATGTGGAAAAAGTAGAAGTTCTCCCTTTTCACAAAATGGGAGAATATAAATGGGAGCAGTTGGGGTACGACTATCAGCTCAAAAACACGCCAACGCCCTCGCCCCAACAGGTGCAGCAGGTGATGGAAATCTTCCAAAGACAGGGGCTGAACGTGCAGTAAAATTGAGGTGTAAAATATGGACGGGAAAGAAAATCTCTATTTATGTATGGGTTCGGCGTGTCATCAACTGGGTGTTTATGAAGTATTACCCAAAATTCAGGAGTTGATTAGCACATACAATTTGGGGGATAAAGTTGAATTAAAGGGTTCCTTTTGCCTAGAAACCTGTAGCGCTGGTATTGTGATGAAATTCAAGGATAAATTTTTTGTCAATATCAATGCTAACAATGTCGAGCAAAAGTTTAAACAAGAGATTTTGCCTTGTCTTCAATGATACAGCATCTTGAACAATAAATAATATGGCAAGTAACGATAAAAGTTTGTGGGAACTACTGTGGCAGTATGATCCCAATGGCTTAATTGTCGTGGATAAAGATATGACAATTAAGCTGGTCAATCCTGCCTTTTGCAAAATGTTTAAGGTGGAGCAGGAGGCGGCTGTTGGTCAGTCCGCCTCCCAAATTTTAACAGATGTCAGTGATTTTCAACGGGTCTGGGATAATAATGAGGTGATTCAGGGGAAGGAAAAAGAGTACGCAAATCACCAACTTTATGTCAGAGAAGTTATTTTTCCGATTAAAGAGGAAAATATAATTGCAGCTATTTTTGTGAATATGAGTTATGAGTTACAGCGGAAGCGAGAATTGATAAAAGTTAAGCGGGAAACGGTGGAGAAGGTTAATGAGGTGGTGGATAATCAAATGAAAGTTGTACAAGAAATTGCTGGAATATTGGGAGAAACGACGGCAACGACGAAGGTGAGTCTATTGAAAATTATTCAAATGGTAGAACAGGAGATGGGGTAGAAGATAAGTAGAGTCGCTGAATAAGTCTTGCAGTGGGGTTGTAGAGACGTAGCATGCTACGTCTGGGAGCAGTAGTTTCACTAGAGAATAGCTTATGAGCAGTGATAACTTTCTGGATATCTATGATTTGAGCTTAAATAAAAAGGGAGAGGAACTGTGTGGCGACAAGGTTAAGTTTATCAAGACGAAGGATAAGAGCACAATTGTTTTATCCGATGGGTTGGGAAGTGGTGTCAAAGCAAACATTCTGGCAACACTGACAACGGAAATCTTGATCACCATGTTGAATGCTGACCTGTCCCTAACTGAGGTGATCAAAACGGTAATTGGTACTTTACCAATTTGTCGGGTACGGAAAATTGCTTACGCCACTTTTACGATTATTCGTATTAATCATCAAACCAATAAGTTTAAAGTTATAAACTTTGATAACCCACCAATTTTTCATTTTAGAAGAGGAAAACCTGTCCCAGTTGAAACGCGCACGGAGAAAATTATGGAGAAAGACATTGTTATCTCAGAAGGGTATTTAGAACGGGGAGATTTCCTGGGTGCGATTAGTGATGGCGTCTTGTATGCGGGGCTGGGTGAGGTTTTAAATTTTGGCTGGGGCTGGGAAAATATTGCCAAATACATCGAAAGCTTATATATTCGGGATACCTACACTGCCCGTAATATTGTCCGCAAAGTGATTAGCGAAACGCACAGCCTGTATCAAGGGAAAATTGGGGATGATGCCACGTTTGTGGGCGTCTGTGTGCGACAGCGTAATGAGTTAATGATTTTTACAGGTCCGCCTTTAGATCAACGTCAAGACAAAGTTTATGTGGAACGTTTATTAAACTTTGAGGGCAGAAAAGTGATCTGTGGCGGAACCACGGGGAATATTGTGGGCAAATATCTGGGCGAAGAGGTGGAAATGGATATTGCCACTATGCGACCGGATCTGCCGCCGATTGGTAAGTTAAGTCAAATTGACTTGGTAACCGAAGGGATATTAACCATCTCGAAAAGCCTAGAAATCTTAAAAAAATGTAAATGTGATATCGATCGCTTACCCAATGACAGCAATGGGGCGGTGCTTCTCGCCAAGGAAATCTTGATGGCGGATTCGGTACTCTTCTTAGTGGGACAGAAAATTAACGAATTTTACCAAAATCCGCTGTTACCCAAAAACATTTCCATCCGCCGAAATTTAGTAGAAGAGGTAGTGAAATATTTGCAAAACCATAAAAAAGAAGTCCAGTTAGAATACTGCTAACACCAATTGGGGTAATGAGAATGAATGCCACCCTTACGACCGATTTAGGACAAGCCAATCCAAATCCTCAGTCATGGGTGGTGATTGGCTATGGGAATACGCTGCGGCGGGATGACGGTGTGGGTCAAGTTGTGGCAATGCAGGTGCAAGAGTGGGGGTGGCTTGGGGTGCGATCGCTCCCCCTACACCAACTGACCCCAGAACTGGCACAAACCTTAGCTACTGTGGATGGGGCTATCTTTGTGGATGCTTATCCCGTTACTGGAAAGAAAGCCTTGGTGCAAGTCTTTCCGCTGCGATCGGGGGAGGCTGATTCTGTCCCATTCGGGCATCATTGTGATCCGCGATCGCTCTTAGCTTTAGCCCAAGCCCTTTATAATCATTCTCCCCCCGCTTGGTTGGTTACCATTCCCGCTGTTGACTTCGAGTTTGGCGAAACCCTCTCACCCATTGCCCAACAGGGAGTTACCGATGCCCTCATTTATATTCATCGCTTGTTGGCAACACAAGGGGAGTCGCCGACTCAAGAATCATCAGGTTGCGCCGATATGAGGGAGATGAGGGAGTTGTGAGTTAAATCTCGCACTCAGTCTGGGCGGGCGCGAGTCCCATCTTTTGTGAGGGAAGAAACGACAGTAGTAAAACCCGCCCCTACACAATCAACACGTCTTCCCCACCTTCTCCAACTCAGATGGCAGATTATCAGGGAGAACCCTAGACTTGAGTCCTTGGGTGTTCAGCGTTAACCGTTCCGTTTCAATTTTTCCCAGATTAATTAATAAGGAAAGGAAAAAACAATGGTTAAGCCACTTAAACCAACCACCGATCCAGCTTATGATATTCTGCGTTCCGAACGTCAACCCCTGCACTCCTTCTTCGCCCCCGATACAGTTGCAGTTATTGGGGCGACGGATAAAGAGGGAAGTGTAGGGCGAACCCTACTGTGGAATTTAATGAGTAATCCCTTCGGGGGAACCATTTTTCCCGTGAATCCCAAACGGCATAATGTCCTCGGGATTCCCGCCTATCCCAGCATTAAAGAAATACCCGATCACGTGGATCTGGCTATCATTGCCATACCCGCCCCCCTGGTACCCGGAGTTATCCAAGAGTGCGTTGATGTTGGCGTCAAAAGCGCGATTATTATTTCGGCAGGATTTAAAGAAATTGGTCCAAAGGGAGTTGAGTTAGAACAACAAATCCTGGAAACCGCCCGGGGCAAGATGCGAATTATTGGTCCCAATTGCCTCGGTTTAATGAGTCCGCGCACCGGGTTAAATGCTACCTTTGCCAGTACCATGGCGCGTCCGGGTAATTTGGCGTTTATTAGTCAGAGTGGGGCATTATGTACCGCTGTCCTCGATTGGAGTTTCTGGGAAAATGTCGGCTTTAGTGCCTTTATTTCCATTGGTTCGATGATTGATGTGAGTTGGGGGGATCTGATTTACTATCTCGGAGATGATCCCCACACCCATAGCATCGTCATTTATATGGAATCCATTGGTGATGCCCGATCCTTCCTCTCTGCGGCGCGGGAAGTGGCATTAACTAAGCCGATTATCGTGATTAAAACTGGGCGAACTGAAGCCGCTGCTAAGGCATCAGCGTCCCATACCGGTTCCCTAGCAGGTAGCGATGATGTCCTTGATGCCGCATTCCGTCGCTGTGGGGTGGTGCGTGTGAATACCATCTCTGAACTGTTTGATATGGCAGAGGTATGGGCGAAACAACCCCGTCGTCCCAAAGGACCCCGCTTAACGATTATTACCAATGCCGGCGGACCCGGAGTTTTGGCGACAGACGCCCTGATTAGCGCTGGCGGTGAACTGGCAGAACTATCTGAGGGGACAATAACTGCCCTCAACGAAATCTTGCCGCGCCATTGGAGTCATGGCAACCCCATTGATATTCTCGGTGATGCTGATCCCGATCGCTATACCAAAGCCTTAGATATTGCCGTTGACGATCCCAACAGTGATGGCTTGCTGGTGATCCTGACACCCCAAGCCATGACTGATCCCACCCAAATTGCCGAACAGTTAAAACCCTATGCCCAGAAAGCCGGGAAACCCGTGTTTGCCAGTTGGATGGGGGGATCAGAAACGAAAACCGGTGAAACCTTACTCAACCGTGCCAGTATTCCCACCTATCCCTACCCCGATGATGCGGCGCGGTTATTTAATTTAATGTGGCAGTACAGCTACAACCTGAGTGGGATCTACGAAACGCCGATTCTGCCCTCATCCGAAGAAACCGCACCCGATCGCGCTTGTGCCCAGCAGATGATTGAAACCGCACGCAAGGCGGGGCGGACGATTCTGACGGAGTTGGAATCGAAACAGCTTCTGGCTGCCTATAATATCCCAATTGTGCATACAGGGGTGGCGAAAACGGAAGAGGAAGCGGTCAACTGGGCAAATTCCCTGGGGTATCCCGTGGTACTCAAACTCTTTTCCGAAACCATCACCCATAAAACGGATGTGGGTGGGGTACAGTTGAATCTCACCGATGCGGAGGCGGTACGCTGGGCGTTTCGGGGGATTCAATCCTCTGTGACAGAGAAAGTCGGCGCCCAACATTTCTTGGGCGTCACGGTTCAGGAAATGGTGCGTTTGGATGGTGCTTATGAATTGATTATTGGCAGCAGTGTTGATCCACAATTTGGACCGATTTTAGTCTTCGGATCGGGTGGGCAGTTAGTGGAGGTCTTTAAAGACAGCGCGATCGCACTACCTCCGTTGAATACCACCTTAGCGCGGCGGATGATGGAACAAACGAAAATCTATAAAGCGCTTAAAGGGGTGCGGGGACGTCAACCTGTGGATTTGACCGCATTGGAGCAAATTCTGGTGCAATTTAGCCAGTTAGTCATCGAACAACGCTGGATTAAAGAAATTGACATTAATCCGCTGCTGGCGTCTTCTGACAAATTAATTGCGGTAGATGCACGGGTTGTGCTGCACGAACCGGATATGCAAGAAGATCAACTCCCCAAAACCGCGATTCGTTCTTATCCCAACCAATACACCTCTCCCTGGAAGCTTACTGATGAGACGCCGGTGAAGATTCGTCCCATCCGTCCGGAAGATGAACCCCTAATTGTCAAGTTTCACACCACCCTATCGGATGAAAGCGTATATTTGCGGTATTTCAATGCCATTAAGCTGAGTCGGCGGATTGCCCACGAACGCTTAACCCGCATCTGCTTTATCGACTATGACCGGGAAATGGCGTTGCTTGGGGATTATAAGAACCCTGAAACCGGAAAGCATGAAATTTTAGGTGTGGCGCGACTGAGTAAACTGCACGGAATTAACGAGGCGGAATTCGCCATGTTAATTAGTGATCCCTATCAGCGCCGAGGATTAGGCACAGAATTACTGCGGCGCATTGTGCAAATTGGGCGGGATGAGAAACTCAGCCGGATTACGGCAGAAATTCTCGCCGAAAATATCCCCATGCAGAAAGTGGCGGAAAAAGTTGGATTCCGTCTCTCCCGTGCGGGGAATGAATTAGTCAAAGCAGAGATTAATTTATCGTAACTCTGTTTCCCTCGTTCCCAGGCTCTGCCTGGGAATGCTCTTGTGGAGGCTGGAAATTCTAAATATTAAAAACAAAGATTTAGACAGAAAAAAAATTACATCCTAGCCTCTATTTTTGCCCCGTTTTAACCTTTTACCAATCAAAAAAGTACTAATCATTACTGTCCCTATAGTTAATGAGGGTTCTGGAACAGTTTTGGAATCTGTGGAAAAAGCGGCATTGAATGAATAGTCCCGATTATCTCCATTGTTGTACCAAAAAGCATTGTTTTTACTGTAATAAAGACCGTATCCTTCTGAATAAGAATCCTGATCAAAATTATATCCAATGGCTCCCGAACCCGGAGTTTCCACGTTCAAATAAGCTACGTACTGCTGTCCAGCAAGCAGAGAAATTTCTCCAGTGTTAAAAGTAATTTCAGCATAACCAGACGGTTTAGCTGTATATCTCGGCAAACCGGCTACTGACTGAGAATCGCTAGAGTAGATGTCTACCGCTGACTCGAAGGTAATGGGATTCCAGGGTGCAAGGTGGGCTGTGAACTCTGTAGGAGGGCTTTCTACTGAACTGAGAAAAAAGCTAAAGGAATTGATCACATTATCCTTTGGTACGGTGAAGACTTGTCCATAGCGACTGTTCTCGAATATATATCCTTCACCTAGCCATCCGGCTGTCGTATCGATTTCAGCCGCCTGTGCTATCTCAACTGTTCCTAAACTGAGTAGTGTCACCCCGGCTGTAGCGGTTAATAAGTTTTTTACACCCAACATGAACTTTTCCCTCATCATACACATCCTCTAAGTACCTGTACTCATGATTTTAATTCATTCCCACCTCAGACGCTTAATATGACGTGTTATAAAGCCAGCCCAGAATCTCGCCTTCTACAATGGAAGCATCAGCCCAATTCGAGGAGAAAGTCATGGCAGCAGAACGAGAATTTGATGATGCTCTACATGAAGCTGGCGTAGAGGCGGCTAGGGTACTGATAGAGTTTCTCAAGAATCCACCGGAAGGAGAAGGCGAGACTATATCCTCCTTCTCTGACAAAGACGCAACAATAGTCAAAGTTAAAGTTGCTCTTCAGGTACTGGCAATAGCCAATGATTTACCAACTCCGCCATTTTTTATCGACCAGAGCAATAAATCTTAAACGAAATACCCCTGGCTTCAGGCGATAATTTAGTCTTTGATCAGAGAAAGCCTACATCAAGCGCTAAGCTTGGTGCTAGGAGTACGCTACCTAAATGATAACGATTTCTGAGAGTAGCAATGGTTCAAACCACGGAATATCTTTACATTGTTAGAGACGAGCAGATTTTGAAGGGTGAGCCAATTATTAAGGGAACTCGTACACCCGTAAGAGCAATTGTTGAAACTTGGCGTATGGGTGTTGCACCAGAAGAAATTCCCAAAGGGTTGCCTCATCTGACTTTGGCGCAGGTGTTTAGTGCATTGACTTATTACAGCGATCATCAAGATGAAATTAACAATTACATTGAACGTAATCGAATTCCTGATGAGTTGATTGACCCATTGGTTAAAGATTTGTGAGCAACCTTTTTATTTGTTTGTACTTAGATGAAGATGTCAATGTCTTGGTCGCAGACTTACTCAAAGCAAGAGGCTTTGATGCAATCACCGCACGAGATGTAAGAAAACTTCAAGCTACTGATGCAGAGCAATTTGCCTACGCCGTGAACCAAGAAAGAACCTTAGTTACCCATAATAGAACTGACTTTGAAGAACTTGTACAAGCTTATTTTGCTTCAGGGCAGATGCACTATGGTGTAATTTTTGCTGTTCGCCGTCCACCTCAAGAAATTGCACAACGATTATTAGTGATTCTGAATCAAGTGACAGCGGACGAAATGCAAAACCAGGTGCGATATATCTAGTTATATAATGGCTATTGTCCTGCAAGATTGACGAATTTCTTGGCTCTATGAGACCAACCCGAAAACTGTAGATCCGTTACGGTAAATCGCTTTTACAGCTTGGGGCATAAAGAAAAACTCCGGAGTAATTTAGTACATTTGTATTAAAGCAATCACGCGCCCCCTCTGCGATCGCTGATGCTTGTCTATTAGTGGTGACAGTTGCCATGGACATGGTGAACAAAGCGTCCTTAGTTGATTGTAAGGTTAAACGGCGATCGCGCAAAAGGTACGAAGGCAAAACGCCTCGATTGCGCCTTGGACACCTAACCCAAGCGAAAAAAATCTGCGATCGCACCCTTACTTGATACTTATACCACCTTGCTTTCTCCAGCAGGGATAGGTGAAACAAAAGTAAGTTATCACTCCATCTTATGATAGATGTGCCATGGCACGTCTGTACGTTACTTTTTTGATAGCTAGCTGGGATTACAAAACCAAGACTTTAGTGATCGCTATCACGAAAAAATCCATTTTTAACACACAGTAGTGGAAATTTAGATCACAACAATTACCACTAGAAATTTCTACTCTAGAAGTGAAGCCCACATTTCGATTTGAGTACGTGCTGTCAATCAGAATGTGGGCGGCTGTCAGGGTTTTAGGGGTGCATCTGCCCTTTCATATTCATTTAGGGTCTTTTATAAGGCAGGGTGCATTTGCTTTCTCTAGTTTCCGCCAATTATCAGCAAAATGGGTAGAGTTACGATGAAATCTGACCCGCTGAATATGAAAATTTAGTAAAGTGTTATAATTTCCGACCTGTTCGCCATTCTCTGTAAGCCTGTGATATTCATCGATAAGTATAGGTAAACTTTTATATCAAAATCCCATCTTTCTAGATGACACTCTGTACAACGTTAATATCTAGAAAGGAGATAATCAGCAATGAGTTGGACTCAATTCATCGAAGCGATAGCCCATACGGAGATTGAGTTCCCACAGCTAGCAACGGCGTGTCTAGCCCAGGCAATTCTGGAAAGTGGACGCGAAACTACAGAATTGGCAAAACGACACAACAACCACCACGGCATGAAGTGGCGCGACGAGATGAAAAACATCGCTGTACCAGTTTACTATAAAACAGACAGTGAACCAAGAGGGGGGGCGGAGTTTTGCAAGTTTGCCACAAAAGCCGATGCGGTTCGCGGCTACTGGCGTTTTCTTGACCGTTCACCCTATCAAGGATGGCGCAATCACGTCCAAAGTCCTGAGGCGTTTCTTACCTTCATTAGTCCAATTTGGTGTCCTTCTGGCTACACAGACACCTGGAAATCCCGTCATGGTGGGTTAGTCTACCATGAATACATTCTTCAGAAGTTGTATAACGAAGCCTCTGAACTTTTCAACTCAGTGCGTTAACTACACTATAATCTTGACTGAAGTCAATGATATTCATTGTAGTATACAGGCAATCTCACTGAGGCAATTGGTGTTTTGAGAACCCTTTACTTTTTAGTCCCTGGAACCTATGGTACATTTGCTTGTGGAGGTCTTTGGGCGGAGTTGAAAACCCTGAGTCTGGCAAAGCAGGTTTGCCCTGCTGAGGTGGTAACCTATCGTCAACGGGAAAAGGATATCTTGTTCCTGGATGATTTGCTCAAGCAACAGGATTTAAATAATGTTATTTTTGTAATCAGTTGGGGATTTGATATTCCTAAACTTGTGGCAAAACTCAAGTCCTATCCGGTTATTTACCATGCCCATAGTGCTGGGTATCGATTTAAACTTCCAGCGCGTATTCCTATCATTACTGTTAGTCGCAATACTATGGGATATTGGGGACAGCGATCGCCTAATTCTCTCATTTACTATTTACCGAATCATATTTCGGAAGAATTCCAGAATTTTAACCGAGAACGAGATATTGATGTGTTAGTTCAGGCGCGGAAATCGTCTGAGTATTTACTCCAAGACTTGATACCAGAGTTACAGAAGCATTGTCGTGTTAAAGTTGTTGATTCCTACGTCGAGGATTTGCCGGGACTTTTTAATCGGGCTAAAGTTTATTTGTATGACTCGGCTGAATATTGGGCGCAACAATGGGTGAGTGAAGGCTTTGGGCTGCAACCGATGGAAACCCTTGCCTGTGGTTGTCAGGTTTTTTCTAGTGTGAATGGGGGCTTATCGGATTACTTAGATCCGGGGTTCAATTGCTATAAAATAGCGGGATACTCTTTAGAGTATGATAGTAAACGCATTCTCAGAGTTATAGAAAATGCCTCATTCAAGGCTTTGGATAAACAGTTTTTTTTTGAATACCGTTCTGAAACTATTATCCGTCGCATTCAAATAATTTTGTCTGATATAAATGAGTTTTTTGATTTCAGCCAAAATCTACCGGGTAATATTCCAAGTTTAACAAGAACGCGGCTAGCTAAGTTAAGTATCGAGAGATTTTCTAATAAGCTATGGCAAAAAATATATCGTTAGTAACTAATTTTTTCTAAAGTGTCGTAAATTAGTGGCGGATGTAACCAATTCGCTTTTTCAGTGTAATAATCATTTTACGAATGATAAATAACGAATGACTAAACTCTAGGGAACCGGGACGATGAAAGTAGATCTACAGACTTTTTTTAGAGCCACGAATCCCAGCAGAACGCTGGTTGTGGACAATCCAGAAGACCAGAAATTTTATACCGACTTTTCCCCAGTACGCGGGGGTAAGATTATTGAAGAACTTAAAGATAATATTACCTTTTTCTCACCTGATGAACCAACCTGCGCCTTATTTACGGGACATATTGGTTCTGGCAAATCGACGGAGTTATTGCGACTGAAGGCAGAATTAGAAGAAGATGGGTTTCATGTCGTCTACTTTGAGTCGATGTTTTAGCTCAAGGTTGTTTAACTCGTTCAGAACTAGACTTGGCGTTAAAAGAGTTACCCCATCGCTTGCAAGATTTAGACCCCCAGCTTGAAGCGGGATTACAGTTCATTCGCGGGTTAAATGTCGGAGATAGTCCAGAAGCATTAGAGTATTTTCAGCAAAGTTTAACATTTTGGCAACAGGTAGGGGTGGGTTTTACAGATAACGTGTCTCGCCAAACAGATAACATAACTAAACCCGCCCCCATTGACCCCAATGTAGAGACAATCGATAACGAAACTAAACCCGTCCGGATTAATGCCAAATTAAAAGCTGGATTAGTTTTATTTTATATTGGACTCTACCACTATCGCACAACGGACCGCAAAAAACACCAGGCGATTAACTGGCAAACATCCAAGATTCATCTCCAGCACTGTCTAGAAATTTTTGACCAAGAAAACCGCCCCGATTTAGTAGCAAAATGTATTACTCAATTAGAACGAGTGCTGCAACGGATGCAAGCCTGGGATCAACTAGAACAGGTAGCGCAAAAAGCTTTACCCTTGCATCAACAGTATGGAAGTACGAGTAAATTAGCCCAAGATTATAGCTTTTTAGCTGAAGTCGCATTACAGCAACAGCGCTGGGATGATGCTCGTCAAGCAGCACAGCAGGCTGAGAATATTATCAGCCAACTTCCTAAACATAAACAGTGGACTCAGGGATTAAATTTGCTGTTTCTAGCCCAAGCCGAACGGCTATTAGGGAATAAACAAGCTGCGATTTCTCATTTAGTCAAAGCCAGAGATTTAGGGAATTTTGGACATCCCATTATTTATGTACGAATATTAGAATAGTTACGAGAACTCTATTTTGCAGAAAAACAATATTTAGCAGCATTTACCACAAAACAAAAGCGGCTTTCCATTGAACAGCAATATGGCATTCGCGCCTTTATTGGCGCTGGACGATTGCAACCGCATCGGGAAAAAGCTGTTTACTCGCGGGATTTGGAAAACCTCTCTCCTGCTCTTGAGAAGGCTTTAAATTCTCCCTCTTCCGTAAAAAATCAGCAAGAAGCTTTATCCAAAACGGATCATTCAGAGTCGGTTGCGCCAGAAATTATCGCCTCTGGACGACAGCGAGATTTAGAGCGATTAATAGAACGGATTGGACGAAATGATTGTAAGTTAATTGTCATTCATGGACGCTCTGGGGTGGTGAAAAGTTCTCTGGTGAATGCGGGATTAGTTCCGGCATTAAAGCAAAGCGTTATTGGCACTCATAAGAATTGTCCAATTTCCATCCGAGTTTATACGAATTGGATAGAGGAATTGGAAAAACAGTTGCTAAATGAAGATGAATCCGTAGGGGCTAGTTTAGACGATAACTTGTCGGAAAAATTACCAAACTCTCAACAAAACCTGCCCGATTTCTCAAGTTTAGATAATAACGTATCTGGATTATCAATAAACTCTCAAACAAACCAACCTTATGCCACAATCCTGGAACAGTTAGAAGAAAATGAACAGCGCCAGCGGCGGACAGTACTAATTTTTGACCAGTTTGAAGAATTCTTTTTTGTTTATACTAATCAGACTGAACGGCGACTATTTTGGCAGTTTTTGGCAGACTGTTTAAATATTTTATCCGTGAAGGTAATTTTATCGCTACGGGAAGATTATTTGCACTATTTGTTAGAGTGCAATCGTCTGGATAGCATGAGTGTGATTGGTCATGATATTCTGGGGAAGAATGTGCTGTATGAATTGGGAAATTTTTCGCTCACAGATGCCAAAGCTATTATAGAAGATTTAACCACGCGATCGCGCTTTTATTTAGAACCTGCTTTAATTGATCAACTGGTCAAGGATTTAGCGGGTACAACGGGGGAAATATTACCGATTGAGTTGCAGGTAGTGGGGGCGCAATTACAGGCGGAGAATATCAAAACACTGGCGGATTATCGGGAGTTAGGGACGAAAGAAGAATTAGTCAAGCGCTATTTAGAGGAAGTAGTTGAAGACTGTGGCGCTGAGAATAAGCAGGCGGCGGAATTGGTACTATATTTGCTTACGGATGAAAAAGGGACTCGTCCGCTAAAGACTCGCGCTGAATTGGAACGGGATTTAGAGGGATTAGCGGCGGGTTTGACAACGGAAGCGAGTAAATTAGATTTAGTCTTAAGGATTTTCGTTGAGTCTGGTTTAGTGTTTTTGTTACCAGAAACTCCTTATGACCGTTATCAATTAGTCCATGATTATTTGGCTGAATTTATTCGTAAGCAGCAAGAATCGAGGTTAAATGAGTTAATTGCAGAACTCAAACAAGAAAGGGAACAACGGAAATTTACCGAAGAAGAGCTTAAACGCACTGAACAAGCTAAACAGATTTTAGCAGTAGCCAATCGAAAAGCTAAACGACGAGTTCAGGTAGGTTCTGCTATCCTGTCAGCAGCCGTTGCTGCCTTGATTCTGATTTTTTAGCATATAAAACAAAGCTTGTGGCAAAGCTTTATCCACACTAAACTGCTTATTTTTTGCTTCAACCACCGCTACCCATAATTGCTGCTTTAATACCAATACATCTATCTTTCCTCGGACGATTTCTTCCTCATCCTTCGCTGCAACTTGTACCTCAGCATCTGGGTGAAAAGGATAACGAAAAAAGCCAGCCAATGAAAGCAATGGTGCTAACACGACCATCTTTACAACCTCCTCATGCAAGGGATATTCGATGATTGAAATAAAATCCGCTTTGACCCGATCTAACCATTGTTTTTCCGCATCCGTTACCTCTGGCAAATCATCCTGCCATTCTCGGAAAAATTGTTCATCCTCAACCTGCTGGAGGTTAAACTTTTCTTTGACATCGTGTAGGGTTAATTCACTCGCTTGAATAACTTGTGCCATAATCGTTGAGTCCTTTGGCTAGCATCCTTTCAGGATAAGGGTTTAAGCCGCTGATGGAACCGGATGCGATCGCGCGTCTGTGGCAGATTCTCAGCCAAGGGCAACCTGAGCGTCTGTAGGGGCGGGTTTTACCGATATCATGCTCTTCAAAACGGGTAATATCAAATCCGGGTTAGCCACCCCCTTTATAATCTAGTCCGCGCAGGCGGACGAAAGGCAAGTGTAGCAGCGATTTCAATCGCCTCCTCTTGCTGATCCCTCTATCTCTCCACACTGGCGCGAAAATGCCATGAATTCAACGATTCGTCATTGTAAACGCCCCTCAGAAGGATACTATTACTACTTGAGACTTCATCGTACACAACTATCAATATGAATATTCTTTTTGTTGCCGCAGAGGTAGCGCCCCTGGCAAAAGTCGGCGGTATGGGGGATGTTGTGGGCGCATTGCCTAAGTTCCTGAAGCGCTTGGGACATGATGTGCGGATTTTTATGCCCTATTACGGCTTTTTAGCCGACAAGATGGAGATTCCCAAAGAACCCGTCTGGTGGGGGTATGCCATGTTTGAGTCATTCGCCGTCTATGAAACGGTTTTACCCGGAACCGATGTCCCCCTCTATCTGTTTGGACATCTTGCCTTCTCCGGGCGAAATGTCTACGGAGGAGAGGATGAAGACTGGCGCTTTACCCTGTTTGCCAATGGTGCATCTGAGTTTGCCTGGAACTACTGGAAACCGCAAATTATTCATTGCCACGATTGGCACACCGGCATGATTCCCGTGTGGATGAACCAATCCCCGGATATTTCCACCGTCTTCACCATTCACAACTTGGCGTATCAAGGTCCCTGGCGCTGGCGCTTACAGCAGATAACCTGGTGTCCTTGGTACATGCAAGGTCATAACACAATGGCGGCGGCGGTACAATTTGCTGACCGAGTTACTGTCGTCTCGCCAACCTACGCTGATCAAATCCGCACCGCTGAATACGGCGAAACTCTAGAAGGGTTAATGTCTTTCATTAGTGGTAAAACCGTCGGGATTCTCAATGGCATTGATACAGATAGTTATGACCCAGAAATCGACAAATACCTAGAGCAAAATTTCACCGCCGATACAATTGAATTACGTCGCAAAAATAAAGTGACCCTGCAAGAAGAGGTGGGCTTAGAAGTCAACGCCAATGTCTTTCTCATGGGTATGGTCACGCGCCTAGTTGAGCAAAAGGGGATTGACCTATTATTACAAGTCCTCGAACGCTTTATGGCTTACACCGATGCCCAATTTATATTACTGGCTGCCGGTGAACGTTACTACGAAACCCAAATGTGGCAATTGGCATCCCGCTATCGGGGTCGCATGTCTGTCCAACTCCTCTATAATGATGCTCTGTCCCGACGTATTTATGCCGGTTGTGATACATTCTTGATGCCATCCCGGTTTGAACCTTGTGGGATTAGTCAACTGCTAGCCATGCGCTACGGCTGTGTCCCTATTGTCCGGCGTACAGGGGGTCTGGTGGATACCGTTTCTCACCATGAACCTGTTAGCCAAACCGGCACTGGCTACTGCTTTGACCGCTATGAACCCTTAGACTTTTATACCTGCATGGTGCGGGCTTGGGAAGGCTTCCGCTTTAAAGATCAATGGACAACGCTACAGCAGCGGGGGATGCGTCAGAATTTTAGCTGGGATAAATCAGCCAAACAGTATATCCGCGTATACCGAGAGGTGTTAGGGTTACCGCCAGAGGACGAAACTGTCCAACTGCAAGAGGCAGATTCACCCCTGACAGGGGTTATCAGTTAAAATTACTTCCTCCCCGACTGTAGAGACGTAGTATGCTACGTCTCTACACCACATCTTGGGATCAAGTGTATTCTCTTGAACGACCAGGCGCGATCGCATTTATGGTAAGGTTATAACTATTGCCCAATAAAAAATCGGAATTGAAGCTTTTTGTCTGAGTCGGATTTTTTGCCTATCAATCCCACCAACAGTATAGAAATCGACTTGGATCGCTTAGAGGAAGTGAGTCTAGGCGAAGTCGAGTTAAAACGCGAACTGCTCGTCGCCTTGTTGGAGGTCATTCACGTTAATCTAGAAGCGATTAAGCAAGCTGAAGCCGCCAATGATTATCTCACTGTCGCACGATGCGCCCATCAGATCAAAGGAGCTGCGGCTAATATGGGCGTTTCCTCACTTAGGGCGATCGCGACTGAATTGGAGCGTCAGGCAAAAGCCGAGAAGTTGTCCAGTGCTACCGATCTGCTTGTTGCACTAAAAAGCCAGGAGTTAGGGGTACAATCTTATATTTCTAACCAACTCCCCGAATAAAGCATTGCGGTTAATCGGCTATGGCGAAAATTTTAGTGGTTGATGACGATTTGACGGTTCAGCTTGTGCTGAGAAATCTACTCACCAGTCAAAGTCACGAAGTCGCGATCGCACAAAATGGAGAAGAAGCCCTACGCTATGTCAAATCACTCCATCCGGATTTGATTATATGTGATTGGATTATGCCGCGCCTAGATGGACTAGAAGTCTGTCGGCAAGTGAAAGCTGATCCAGAATTGGCAACCACGTTTATAATTTTACTCACCATGCGCGATCAAATTACCGATCGCGTTCAAGGCTTGGATGCTGGTGCTGATGAGTTTATCTCCAAACCCATTGATGTAGAAGAGTTATTAGCGCGGGTTAGGGCGGGGCTGCGATCGCGTCAATTAACCCAACAGTTAAGTCAAGCCCTGCGACAGTTGCAACAAACTCAGGCACAATGGGTGCAAACGGAAAAAATGGCAAGCTTATGGCAGCTTGTCGCCGGCTTAGCTCATGAACTCAATAACCCCGTTACATTTATCTACAGTAACATCAGTTACCTTGAACGCTACACCCAAGACCTCATTGAACTCCTCAATCTCTACCAAGGAATCACACCGAATCCTCCCCCGGATGTTATTGACAAAATTGAAACCATTGATCTGAACTTTCTCATTGATGATTTGCCTAAAGTTTTATCATCAATGCGTCGAGGAACCCAGCGCATTCATAAAATGGTTCTTTCTCTGCAAGAGTTTTCCCAGCAAAACCGTTCTGGCTTGCAAACAGTTGATATTCATCAGGAGCTAGACAACACATTATTAATGTTGAACTATCGCTTACAATCTCCAGAACTAGATATCGAGGTCGTCAAAGACTACGGAAACTTACCCTTAGTCGAATGTTATGCCTGTCAGTTAAATCAAGTGTTTCTGAATATTATTAACAACGCCATTGATGCCATCAGAGAAGAAACTCGTACAATACCCGCTCGGATTATTCTCCGGACGGAACAATTAGAGAACGAGCGTGTGGTTATTCGCATTGCCAATAACGGGTCTCATATCCCCTCAGACATTAAAGCTCGCATATTTGATCCGTTTTTCACCACTAAACCCATTGGTACGGGTACTGGCTTAGGACTAGCAATTAGTTACCAAATTATTGTCGGACAACACAAAGGTTCAATCCAATGTCTATCAGAACCCGGTACAGATACAGAGTTTCGGATTGAGCTGCCCACCTCTGTCAACGCAAAAACCATTTCCAGTTAGGCAACAGGGGAGCATGTAACCTTTTGTCCTCCTGTAGGGGCGACCCCCTTGCAAAAATCAACAACTGTATCCATTCAATGGGATCGGGTCGCCCTTTACTCAAACCTCCGTGTCATTTTAGCCAAAGCCAGCTATTATTGTTAAATTAACATTTAATAAGCTTGAAGGTGTCCCACGATATAAAAGCAAAATTGGTAAGCACGTTAGATAATGCTTGACATTTTAACAACTATTGTGTAAATGTCTGGAAAATTCCGTTAAACCCTGTCGGGCTATAACAGAAGTATCCACGCCAATTTTTTAGATAAATTAAGGCATTAATCGGCAAAACTCATGTACCTTTGAGGTAACAACGAGAGCTTCGGGAGCATAGCAAAAGTGATGAGGAGATATAGGTTTAAGGGTTGTTTCGAGCCAATCGGCAAAACTATGCACCATTGGGGGTATCAGGTTCTTGGTTCAGTGTTGGGCAGCACGTTACTCAGTGTGGCAGCCAACATAGCCAGTCCTCAGAATATTGCCCAAGCCCAAACTAACCCACAAACTAATCAAAAAGGCTCACTAGGAGAATCACTCCTAAATAACATGCTGGGTGCTGATGCCCTGCGCCCCCAAAACTCTGCCCCAAATACAAATCAACCTGCCCAAACAGCACCGAAATCGCCGCCTAGTCGTGGGGTGCAAATCGTGCAAGCTACTACCTTTCCAGATATTCAAGGCAATTGGGCGCAAGCCTTTATCGAAGCCCTAGCCGCACGGGGAATCATCCAAGGATTTCCAGATGGGACATTTAGACCAAATGCCCCAGTCACCCGCGCTCAGTTTGCGGCGATGATTCGTCAGGCGTTTGACCAACCCCTGGAACGTCCAGGAACTCAGTTTGCGGATATCCGGGCTAATTTCTGGGCATTGGATGCCATTCAAGAAGCGTATCGTATGGGATTCTTGGAAGGATATCCTAATAATATATTTCTTCCCGATCAAAATATCCCGCGTGTGCAAGTGCTAGTGGCATTAGTCAGTGGGTTAGATTTATCGGCTCCCGCTCAAAGTACAGCCATATTAAATCAAATCTTTCAGGATGCCGCTCAAATTCCTGGCTGGGCGCAGAATAGCATTGCCGCCGCCACAGTGAACCAGATGGTGGTGAATTACCCCAATGTGGCGTTCTTGAATCCGAATCAGACTGCCACTCGTGCCGATGTAGCCGCCTTTATCTACCAAGCATTAGTCAGTCAAGGTCAATTACCCCAACTCCCGCCCACCACTGTAGCAACCCGTTACATTTTGGGGTACGAACCCATTGCCCAAGAACCCCCAACACCACCAACACCGACACCGGAACAAGTTGCTGCCTTGCGACGGCAGTATCTCCTTCCCGCACCGCCTGTGGAGGAACGATTGCGTCGGATTGTGGTTGGCGGTTCTAGTATTAATACTCCAACAGCCTTTGGCGCTCAAACGGGGGATATATTCTTCGGTGCTACCTATCAAGAGCAAGTACGGTTTTTCAATGAAGACGATGGTGCTGTTGTTGTCGGTTTTGGCGTCGGTGATGCTAGGAGAATTGTTGCCCTAGAAACCGCTGTTTCAATTTATGACTTATTTGGCGATACCTTTGAAGATGGCGGAGTTAGTTTCAAACTTCACCGCTTAATTGGTGATGATCTCGCTGTGGCAATTGGTGTGGAGAATGCCATTGTTTGGGGTAATACTGATGGCGACCAAAGTGTTTATGGGGTTGTCAGTAAAGTTTTCCGTTTGCGAGAAAATTCCAGTGAGCCTTTGAGTCGGCTAACTGCCTCGGTTGGTCTCGGTGGGGGGCGTTTCCGCTCATTAGATGATATTGAGGATAAAGAGGGTTCGACTAATGTTTTTGGTAGCATTGGTCTACAAGTTGTAGAACCTGTTACTTTAATCGCCAATTGGACGGGTCAAGATTTATATTTAGGCGCTTCAATTGTGCCGATTCAGGGGGTTCCTCTGGTGATTACCCCGGCTGTAGCTGATGTGACGGGTAATGCTGGTGATGAACCTCGGTTCATTTTGG
Organism: Coleofasciculus sp. G1-WW12-02; assembly: GCF_040219735.1. Classification (NCBI taxonomy): domain Bacteria; kingdom Bacillati; phylum Cyanobacteriota; class Cyanophyceae; order Coleofasciculales; family Coleofasciculaceae; genus Coleofasciculus; species Coleofasciculus sp. G1-WW12-02. Next base: position 39,208 of record NZ_JAVJRX010000103.1, read on the forward strand.
GGATTGGTTATGGGCTATCGTTCTAAAAAGTAGAGATTGAGCCACCTTCAATTCTCGGCGTAGGGGTATAGCATCGCTATGCCCATTACTCAAGTCAGTTATATTAAGGAGTAGAAAAATGAGACATTTGGCGTTTCAGTTAGGACTGAGTTTAACGGTAGGCGTGGCAGGAATTTTATCGATGACGACATCGAGTCATGCCCAGCCTGTTCTGTCTGATGTTACGGGGAATATTATCACCACGAGCGATATTGTGGGTGATTATTTTGGTCGAGGTGGGGGTGGTGAGCTGCGTCTTGTGTTTGAAACATCTCAGATTAGGGCAAATGTTTTCGATGCAGCGGGTATCGTGAATGAACGACTTGCCCAACGGAATTTGCCCAGTGTGGGGAATGACACGTCTCCTATTCCCGCATCAGTCCAGCAAAACTTAGCCCTAGTTGTGACGGGGACGGGTAACGTTGAGGCTGGGGTGAGTCAAATTCAAAACGCCCTCGTGAATGCTGGGGCAAATCCAACCCTTGCCCAGAATCTCGCCACTAGCTTATCCGGATTGACAGCAGGTGGTGACGTGAATGCCGCTCAGTTTGCGGCTGTAGTTGAAGCCTACAATGCTTTAATTAATGCCAGCAGTTTCGAGTTTTTAGGGGAACCGCCGGAAGAACTGCGGGCAATTCGTTCTGTTCTGGCTATTTTATTAAATGCGGCGTTGGCTAGCAATTAGGCTAGGAAACATACCATTAGTAGGTTGGGTTGAGGAATGCAACCCAACTCTACTAACGTGGCACACCTAATTGAATTTAGTATTCTGAACCTTTAGGTACGTAATCATCTTCATCATCATCCTCCAAGGGATCGATGGGTTTATAATCCACATAATCACTGGGAGGCGGTTCTACCTCTTGATCTGCCACAGATACCGTTGATTCTTGGGGAGGACGACGCCTTCTAGGTGGAGATTCTATGTCGGGTTCAGGGTTGCGACTCGGTGGACGCGAAGGGCGAGGACGACGAGTGGGAGTCGGTTTATCGTCCCAGTCATTCTCTACATCAGCTTCCCATCGTTCCGCAGGTGGTCTTGAGGCACGAGTTGCAGGACGTGGACGGCGTTTACGGGAGCGTTCTTCTGGAGGGAAGTCATCGGAGACGCTTCGACTTCTAGGACGGCGAACCTCGGCTTCGTACCTGTCGCTGCGGTTATAACGAGAATCGGCTGTTCCCCGGAGGCGACGACCAATGTAGGGATCTTCATCTTCCATTGGTTCTAGTTCATCTAACTCAGCCACCTGGCGATAAACATTGCTCACCGGGCGTTCTTCATCCACAATTTTTGTATTGCGCTTGGCTTGTTCAGTGGTGATACCACGTAGACGAATGGTTTCAACCGCAAAGAAAATGGCAGAACCCGTCAGCAGAAACTGACCAAACTGGAGAATGGGATCAAGTCGCCATCCCTGGAATAACAGAATAAAGCCGCATAAGAGTCCGACAGCGGCGAAGAATATATCATGATCTCGTGCTAATTCCGGACGTACTGAGCGCAGGAAATAAAGCCCTGCTCCGGCAACTGCCAAGAAAATACCCAGAATACTGGCTGAGTTCAGCCCAAAATTTACCATTCCTGCTCTCCTAAGTCAGTTCTTTGACATCCTCCACCCACTAACCAATCGAGCGGTATAGTAGGGGATTTCCCAGAAAGGTAATTGAAAAGTGAAGGGCTTCACCTATTCTTCCTTTCTAGTTCGGTTCCTAGGCTCCCCGCTATGGCGGCAGCGATATCTCCTTCCTTTTGGGATTCCCTGTTGATTCAGGGACAGGCATAACTTTCGGGCTGACCACCCGTAGAGAAGCTATTCCAAGATTTTGTGCGGCTCTTTAAATTCACGCTTACGCGGTGAAGCTGACCAGGCTCACATGCTCATAGTAGCGAGTTTTGCCAATAAATCTCTACCTTAAAGTTACTATGCCCAAATTTGTTTACTCAGTTGGGCATAGTATCCAATACGCCTCGGATAAGTACTACACCGTCTTAGAAAGTTCTCTAGATAGGGACAACAGGGTAGCCTCGTCGCTACCCTGTTCCTTGACGAGGGTTTGACAAATGACGCTCCCAAACTTAAGAGCGTTGGATTTTATCCTTCTGGCTGATAAAGATTAGGGCAATGGTGGCGGGAACAACCACAATCACCCCACCCAAAAGGAGACTCCATAAAAAGTTGGCTAATGAGGGCGTCATAGAACTTTAATCCTTGTAACTAATGTTTATACTAATTTTAACTTAACAATGTCGCGGAAGTCCTCACTCTCAACGATAGTAGGGTGAGGATGGACACCGGGAAATTTCGTGCCTCAATTTCCAATCTTCCGGCTCAGCTTACCCTAAATAGTATATAGTGGTAAGAGAGGGAAAAGGAGGTGAAAGCGATGCGACATCAAGCCGTCAAAGTTAGACTATATCCGACAACTGAACAACAAGTGATACTAGCTCAACACTTTGGCTGTAGTCGCTGGTGGTGGAATTATGCACTCAATTTGTGCATTGAAACTTACAAGGCGACGGGTAAAGGCTTGACACGTTCAGCATTAAACGCATTTTTGCCTAAGCTCAAGAAACAGGAGGAAACCGAATGGTTGTCTGAATGCTACTCTCAGGTATTACAAGCTACTACACTCAACCTAGTGACTGCCTATAAGAACTTTTTTGAGGGTAGGGCTAGATACCCTAGGTTTAAGGCAAAAAGAAATAAGCAGTCCATTCAGTATCCCC
>NZ_JAVJRX010000104.1:0-71092 GCF_040219735.1 Coleofasciculus sp. G1-WW12-02
TGGTTGCCCCTCCGATGAGGTATGGTTGCCTCAGTCTCCTTTCGGGTAAAGTTAGCTTCGCCAATGTTATCGGTCGGTAACTATCCAAAAAGCACTGTTTCAGTGACCTTAAAACTGTTTAACTTTTCGGTTCTAGAGCAGCAGACTAGCTACGCATCCACTGGTAGGTCTTAAACACTTGCCGATAACGTAGTCAATTAAGACTTAGGCTGGTAAGCACAGCTTCAACTTGCTTGGCTTTTGCTCCGCGTCTTTAGACCGGGGTTGCTTACCAGATACTCCTTAAAAAACAAAAAGACCGCAGCTTTCGCTCTGCGGTCCACCGGGGGGTTCCATGAGGAACTCTACTCACCTCCGGTGAACCTCCCTAAACCAAAAATAAAAGTAGTTGTTGTAGTTGAGCATAGCTGAGGACTTTCTATGAAACTTTAACGAGATGCCTATTACTGGACACGATAGCAAGCTGTTGTGCCTAAGTCAATACCCAATCTAAATAAAGTTTCCGTTTTCCACAGGTGTGGAGGCAAGATGTAGGTTGGGTTGAGGGACGTAGGCGAGGAGCCTTCTCGAAGAGTAACCCAACTCATATATATATCGCACTACACGGTGTACCCAAACACAATGGTAGAGGCGACCCGCCGCATTCAATTAACATCACCCAACCCTTCATTTGATCAGGGGAACCCCGTATTAGATAGCGGAAACTATCTGACACCGCATTTGGACAAGGGCGAGTCGATATACCTTAATTCTCACACCACCTACGATATGCAGCGACTCGCCCCTACAACCGCGAAAATCCCGATAATCCCAATAATCCCGATCAGGTGGGTGTCGTAGATTTTGTTGGGGTTGAGGACTTCCTTGCCAAAACCATTTGATAAATTTCTGGATGTAATGCTAATCTCCCATTTTAGCTGTGCCACGCCACTATCCTGTGGGTCACGCAGATTTATCCCACTCCAACTTTTTTAAGTGCTGCTTCGGCTGCAAGTTTTTCAGCATCTTGTTTACGGCGACCTTTTCCGACACCGTAAACTTTACCATTTACGCGCACTTCAGCCGTGAATTCCTTAGCATGATCTAGTCCCGACTCATCGATAATAAAATATTCGGGATTCTGGACGAACTTTTCTAATGCCCACTGCTGAAATCGACCTTTGGAGTCCACGAGAATACTATTATCTAGAGTTGTTTCAGTGGAACAGAAATCTCTAATTGCAGAACTCAACAAAGGTTCAATAAAAGTGATAACTGCCTCAATACCTGAATCGATAAAGTAAGCACCAACAACGGCTTCAAACGTATCACTGAGCAACGACGGATTTCTGCGTCCTCCTTCTTTTATGGCACCATTACCTAACCTCATTTCTTTATATAAATCTAGTTCTTTTGCAAATATTGCTAACTGTTGCTCTTCAACTAATTTAGCTCGCAGACGTGTAAGTTGAGATTCGCTCATCTTCATCGCTGGATCATAATTATAGAGAAACGCACCACTAATAAAATTTAGTACAGCATCACCGAGAAACTCTAAACGTTCGTTGTCTTCACCTGCACTAGGGTTTTCGTTAATGTATGAACGGTGGGTGAGGGCACGCTTGAGAAGAGAAGGGTCGCGGAAGGAAGGAAGTTTGGATATTTCATCTAATCTTTCTATGATGTGGGATTCATCAGCAATATCAATTAGACTCTGACTTACCCTACCTTGTTGAGCGAAAACTATGACTTTCTTCCCTTTGTTTTTTAAGACATGACCTAGACTGGTAAAGTCACCATCTCCTGATGCGATAATGAAGATATTAGCTGAGGCATTACTATAGGCTTCTTCAATACAATCAACTATTAGTTGGTTGTCTACGCTGTTCCTGGTCAAGGAGGGAACGTGAATTCTTTGAAAACCAATACCACTTAAAAATTTGGCATATTTTTTATTTTCTCGCTGCCAATTGGAATATGCTTTTTGACAAATTACATCACCTTGTTCGTTGGCAAATGCTTGCAAAAACTCGGCTCTCTCTTGGCTGACTTTAACATTTTGGCAATCCCAATAAAGTGATACTAGAGGAGATGAATTATTTATCGTACTGCTTTTTAAAGTGTTATTTTTTTTTGCCATACTGATACATTAAACTTTACGACAATGAAACATTAAACTAATTTACTAGATTAAGAATTATTTATTTTTAGTTTTTGAACCTTAAATCATTTAGTAATATGGCTGTTTTTAATAAATTGTGTGTGAACTTAAAAGTATTTGAAAAACTTGTCCAACCCAGGCTGCCATTTTACAAAGGCTTGAAACTAGCTATATACTCAAGATACCCCAAAAGCACTTCCTGAATTGGCAGTAAGTTTTTATAATTCTGCATCTCAAGGGGCATTTGCTGGATAGTTTCCCTTAAATTATGAGCCATCTGGGGATTATCTTCAAGCACTCCCAACGGATGTACATAAGTACGCACGGTAAAAAGAATGTCACCACTCCCGGTTAAGCGTCTTAATGTCTGACGTTCAATTCTCAAAAACAGCTTGTCCCCAGCGTTTTGGCAATTTATCGTTGTCTCCCAACCGGGTTGTGTTTTCTCTGGAGGGAAAAATAGTTCGGGGGACTCAACAATACTCCAGTTTAATCGCCAAACCGGATGACTAGATTTGAGGCGATTGAACACACTATCCACAGAATGCGCCAGTTTTTCAGAATATCCGGGAACCGGGGCGTGGATTTGAGTCAGGGGACACCCCAACTTTTCTCGCAGTCGCCAACGTAAAGGAAAACACAGAGAAGCGGCGACTAAGCGATACCCTTGACGCGATCGCTCCATCAATAATAAATCCTCCTGTACCAGACGCCCAGCTAAATCCAGAGGTGCTGACTCAAAGTCAGGAATATGCCAAACTTGATTTGTTGCGATCGCCTCAATAGTTTGACCATGGCGTCGATAATGGTGGGGAAAGCGTTTCAGCAGATGATCAATCAGTAAATCTAGAACCTCTTTCTGACTGGCTTCGGTTCCGGGGAGACTAGCAAATACTTCTGAATGTCGAGACTTGAGCAGAGTATCTTTTTGCAACAAATACTTGACAAACTGATCATCAATTTCAATCCAATCCTGGGGTTCAAGGGCTTTGAGACTCATTCTCATTTGCCATTTTCCTTCTGCAAAGGGTAGATATATCGGTTGGCGGCTCATGGGTTGTGAAGAAAGCCTCATGGGTTCAATAATGGGCGACCCGATCCAATTGAATGGACTAGAACTGTGATACCAAATCCGGGGAACGCTACCCCGGTTATAACCCAGTCCGCGCAGGCGGACGAAAGTTTGTATAGCAGCGATTTCAATCGCCTCCTCTTGCTCCCCCTGCTCCCCCTGCTGTTGGCGCTTAAGTTGACACCAATGCAAGCGGGTCGCCCCTACAGGTTCCTTCTGATAGTGGATGAGGCTTAGGTCACCGAGCGCAACTCATCCAACCGTGCCAGTACTTCTGTACTATGAATCGCCGGTCGAACGCCGAGAAATGTCTCCCGTAAGATGCCATCAGGATCAATGATATAGGTATGGCGTAGGGAGACAAACCCCATCCAAGAGCCATACGCCTTACTCACTGACCCATCTGTATCTGCCAAAAGGGGGAATTTCAACCCCTCTGAGTCACAAAAATCGGCATGGGAGTCTACATCATCTGCACTCACTCCCAAAATTTGGGCATTTCTCTCTATATATTCAGGCAAATCTTGCTGAAAGCGACGAGCCTCTAGAGTGCAACCTGAGGTAAAATCCTTGGGATAAAAGTATAGAACCACCCATTTCCCCCGGTAATCGGAGAGCGATACCTCCCCATCCCCACTATTAGTCGGTAGCGTAAACTCTGGTGCAGGCTCATTTAGTGGCGGTTGTTTACCGCCGAGAGCATAAGCGGCGGGAGTGACGTGTAACCAAGTTAAGCAAGCTAGACAACTTGCCAAGAGAATGTTCACCAGGGTGCGACGAGAAATCATGATCGATACAGCGTGTTTGTTTTACATAAGTTTACAATCCTAATTTAGATCTTGTCAGAATCTGTGATTGCGCTATCATGTCTAGCAAGGTAAGAGTCAGTCGGAGGTAAAGCTCCCTTTGTAAGTCAGCCGGAGAGGCATGTCTGGGTGCAGGGGGTGTCAGGAAAATTCATATAGACACGCTCCTGAACATATTTGCTGGTGTAAGCAACCCCGGTCTAAAGACACAGGGTTTCCCACAACGAAGGATTTTTATGAGGATGAGTCCGATGGATAGGGGAAGGGGAATTATGGATGTTCAAAAAAAGATTCGTGTCGATCGCGCTCTATTAAACGTATAAATTCTCTATCTTAATTATAATGAGTTTGTCTAAATAAACACAAAATGGATCGATAAATAGACAAGGTTTGACACATCTAGCTGGGGATCATTGAAAAATGTAAGACATCTAAACTAATGATGTATAACAACCAGAGCTATCATTCGCGTTACCAACCCAAATAAACAATATTATTGTTGCTAATATCCATATAGATAGTGGCTTTATTTTTTTAGATTAGCTGTTACGGCTTGTCTATTTTTCGATAGTCTGCTATGGTAGAAGTGTTCTGAAAGAAAGGACTGTTTCCGACTTTTCTAGTCTCCTTTAGCTAAACAATTCTTCAAGGAGAACGCTGTAACTTTTCAACGCTACAAACTCGCCCAAGCGCGACAAGGCTGGGTTTGATATATCTACTCCCTAAGTCAAAATCTAAAAAATTGATGAAGATAAACATCAATTAAATCTATCCAGACTATAGGGATAAGGAATGATAGTCTAGCTGACGGCTTAAACTCTCAAGTTGAGTTGAGGGCTAGATTAGCGATGAACAGGAATATAACCAGACTTCCCACAAGATAAATGTGTAAATTACTACTAAATGTGTAAATCACTACGAATTTGATTGTGAAGTATGGTTCTATAAAAAACAGCCGATCCTAAAGAAAAGATTACCTAAAGTAATTTTCCAGGCTGACTCTCGGTAAACTGAACCTGAAACCAAAAGTAGGAGGAAATACTGAATGGTTGCAGCTACTGAAACAACAACATCTCAATCGTCCAAAGAGCAAGCTCTTATTCTGTGGTTTGAAGAGGTAGGAATTGTCGATGTTCCCTTGGTGGGTGGTAAAAACGCCTCCCTGGGTGAAATGATCCGACAACTGACCGCTAAGGGCGTCAGAGTTCCCACCGGATTTGCCACGACGGCTTATGCATACCGTTACTTCGTTAAGGAAGCAGGTTTAGAAGAAAGGCTACGCGAACTGTTTTCTGACCTCGATGTCGAGGATATGAGTAACTTGCGAGTCCGGGGTAAGCAAGCGCGGTCTTTGATTCTCAACACACCATTCCCGGAAGATCTGCGAACCGCGATCGCAGAATCTTACCTGAAGCTGTGCGAACGGTATGGCGTCACCGCTGAGTTTTGCGATCGGTTTGAGCCGGAATACCAAGAAGAGTGCAAGGAGAAAAGCCAAGCTGTTGACGTAGCCGTCCGTTCATCCGCTACGGCTGAAGACTTACCTGATGCCAGCTTTGCAGGTCAGCAAGAAACTTACCTGAACGTCTACGGTGTCATGGACGTTTTAGACGCTTGCCATCGTTGCTTTGCCTCCATCTTCACTGACCGCGCCATCTCCTATCGCACCCTCAAAGGGTTTGATCACTTTGAAGTCGCCCTGTCAGTTGGGGTGCAGAAAATGGTGCGCTCTGACTTAGCCTCTTCCGGTGTCATGTTCTCCATTGACACAGAAACGGGCTTCAAGAATGCCGCCCTAGTCACCGCCGCCTATGGTTTGGGTGAAAACGTTGTTCAAGGTGCTGTCAACCCCGACGAATACTTTGTATTCAAACCGACGCTCAAGGACGGGTATCGCCCAATTCTCGAAAAGCGCTTGGGCAGCAAAGAAATCAAGATGATCTATGACATCGGTGGTTCGAAACTGACCAAGAACGTATCCGTGTCAGAGCCTGAGCAAGTCAAATACGCCATCAACGACGAAGAAATTCTCCAACTCGCTCGCTGGGGTTGTATTATTGAAGACCACTACTCCGAAGTCCGGGGTGTCTACACCCCTATGGACATTGAGTGGGCGAAAGACGGTGAAACGGGTGATTTGTACATCGTCCAAGCTCGTCCAGAAACCGTCCAATCCCAGAAGTCAAAGAGCGTCCTTAAGAGCTATCAGCTGAAAGGAACCTCCGAGGTGGCTGTTACCGGTCGCGCCGTTGGCGAAATGATTGGTCAGGGCAAAGCCAAAGTGATTCTGGATGTCCACAAGATTGATGAGTTTGAACCCGGTGAAGTCTTGGTTACCAACAAGACTGACCCCGACTGGGAACCAATCATGAAGCGGGCATCAGCCATTGTCACCAACCAAGGTGGACGGACTTGCCACGCGGCAATTATTGCTCGTGAGATGGGCATCCCAGCGATTGTCGGTTGTGGTGATGCCACAGGTGTACTTAAGAGTGGACAAGAGGTCACCGTTTCCTGTTCCGAAGGGGAAGAAGGACGGGTTTACGAAGGGCTTGTACCCTTTGAAGTCCAAGAAACCCAACTGGAAAACCTACCCACAACCCGCACCAAGATTTTGATGAACGTGGGGAACCCAGAAGAAGCCTTTGGTTTGGCGGCGATCCCCTGCGATGGCGTGGGATTAGCCCGCTTAGAGTTCATTATCGCTAATCATATTAAGGTGCACCCCTTGGCACTGCTGAACTTCGATAAGCTCGAAGATGCCACCGTCAAGCGGGAAATCTACAAAATGACCTACCTCTACGAACGCAAGGCTGACTTCTTCGTAGACAAGTTGGCGCGGGGTGTGGCGATGATTGCGGCGGCATTCTATCCCAAACCAGTTGTGTTACGGATGTCCGACTTCAAGAGTAACGAATATGCCAACCTCCTCGGCGGTCAGCAGTTTGAGCCGAAGGAAGAAAACCCGATGATTGGCTGGCGTGGTGCGTCTCGTTACTACGATGAAAACTATGCCGAAGCCTACGGCTTAGAGTGTCAAGCCATCAAGCGAGTTCGGGATGACATGGGCTTAACTAACGTAATCCCCATGATTCCCTTCTGCCGTACCCCTGAGGAAGGGCGCAAGGTGCTGACAGAAATGGAGAAATACGGCTTGAAGCGGGGCGAAAATGGACTGCAAGTCTATGTAATGTGCGAGATTCCCAGCAACGTGATCTTGGCGGATCAGTTCAGTGAAGTGTTTGATGGGTTCTCCATTGGTTCCAATGACCTAACTCAGTTAACCTTAGGTTTAGACCGTGACTCTGCCTTGGTGGCTCACATCTTTGATGAGCGCAACGACGGGGTTAAGGAAATGGTGCGGATGGTGATTGAGAAGGCGAAGAAGAATGGTCGTAAGATTGGTATCTGCGGTCAAGCGCCCAGTGACTATCCTGAGTTTGCCAAGTTCTTGGTTGAGTTGGGTATTGACTCGATGAGTTTGAACCCTGACTCCGTGATGAAGACACTGTTGATGGTGGCTGAAGTTGAAGCACAACAAGGCTAAGTCTTGAGTGTCTAGAGTCTGCGTTCCTGATGGGGCGTAGACTTGGGTAAGAGCGATCGCATGTTTTCTGTGAGGAAGTGCGATCGTTTTTTTGTCAATATATTATACTTTTTATTCATGTTAGCAACAGATCCTAGATCCCTCCTAGCCTTGAAAAGGGGGACTCAGATAGAGTGGGTGTGATCGGGCAGTGTATCGGAATTTGAATTATGTGATCGTGTGTCTGCACTACTCGTAGTACTTGACAAACTTGCCTTTTATGATTTATGTTCACTATCTAAGTATATTTGTACTATACTAAACAGTAAACAAAAAAAAGGAGATTTTACAGAATGTTTAGTAGTGGAGTTAGCAGAGATTTCAGCGTGTTTGGTAATGGAATTTACACTTATCGATTAAAAGAGGAAGGAATGGACATCGGAGAAAAGGCTGCTGAAGTGGCTAAAGAATCTTTGAGAATTCAAGGGATTTGGGAAAAAGCTTATATTGTTCCAGGCTATAACCCAAGAGTTTGGCGAATAGACCAATGCAGAACATGGATTAAGAGGGATGAGTATGGAAATCGTCAATCCCCTTATGGATGGGAGATGGATCACATAATACCAAAATCTAAGGGAGGTAGCGATCATTTATTTAATTTACGCCCTCTACAGTGGTACAACAACGCTCGTAGACAAGCAGGATACCTTACTTGCTAAATCACCAGCACAACCTTATATAGCGCTTCCCAGGCAAATGAGGTACAGATTCTAAGCTACAAGCCTTAGTTTCAGCCAGATCGATGTACCTCAGCAGACTGGAAAATCCTATAGAGTTCAAAAGTGAATGCAAGTCAAAACCCAATTCCCTACTGGATCTTTTTCCAGGTGATCGCATTTCCGGTGGGGAGTGCGATCGCTTGTTGATAAATCGCTGTCATTGATTTGCACCAAAACAGATTCAGTCTATAATTGCCAATCATTATTCCATTGCATCCAAGGATAACCTCTATCTATACAAAAAGAGGGCTTAATCTTACCGGACTTTCGCGAGATATTAGATATTATTAAACCAATAGACCAAATATAAGACAATGCCAAGCCAGATAATCTACACCCAAGCGTGTAGTAATTTTGACAAAATTTACGAAGAGGCTATTGCCAGCCGCGAAGCTGTCATTGTCACTCGTGATGGTTCTGAGAGTGTCGCGATTATTCCTATCAACGAACTAAACCGCATCATAGAAACAGCTTATTTATTTCAGTCACCAGAGAATGCAGCGCGTCTGCTTGCGGCGATACAACGTGCCAAAACGCGGACTTTTTCGCCTCGAAGTATAGACGATTTACTTGGCTGAGTTTGGACTTGGCGAAGAAGCGTAAAACGTTTCAAAGCGATCGCGGATAATTGAGACAAGGGAAATCTCGCCAGCGATTACACCCTATTAGTTAACCTGGGGCAAAATCTGTATATTTTCGTACATTAGGTGCATGATAAGCCAAGACAATCTCTTGCTTCGGCACTCCTTTTTTAACTAACTGATCAGCGATCGCGTCTTCCGTTCCATCATGTTGCACCCAAATTTTGCCATCAATAATATCAACATGGATGGCACAGCCGTAGATTCGAGTGTTGTTATTTTTCCAGCCTAAATTGACAAGCTGATAGTGATCGCATTCTCGATCGAAAACGGTTTGACTTTTGATCGGATCATTGGCAGAACGCAACTGCGCCCTTGCCCTCAGCAAATCCTGAATTAGTTGACGATACTTATCTAATTTATCCAAGGCATCTTTGGCAGGCATTGCAAACCTTAGTCAGTTAGTAGTGGCGTGGCACACCTTATTTGACGAATTACAATTATATCCAGAAACCGTAGGGGCGCATGGCGTGCGCCCGATTCAATAGTCACATCTATCCCACAATTTTAGCTGTGTCAGTCAGTAGAATTTGTTCGGCAAAGCCACAATTCACTATCTTAGCCCTCACTGGTGCGTTACGCTGTCTTTGATGGGGCGTAGACTTTTTGAAAGAGCGATCGCATGTTTTCTGTGAGGAAGTGCGATCGCTCTTTTATCACTAGGCTTACTGCACAAAGCGGAAACCTTTAGTCATTTTTCAGGAAAACCAGTCCACTGTATAGCTCAAAGGCAGAATCCCAGAGGCTTTCTTGACGGCGAAACAGGTCAATGTGAGCAGGTAAACGAGTCAGCATTTCTCGGTAATCGAGAGCAGTTTCGGCAAAGTTGGTGAAATCTGACCAAACTGGGGTTTGAGGAAGTTGACGGTTGAGAAAACCCCGTAGGTTATTCCAGTTGATTCTATTGGTTGTATGGCTTAGAGAAGATGTGGATTTTCCCTGGGTTGGGTGGCTCTTTTGCTGGAGGGATAGCTCAATTCCCTGTTGAAACTGATAATCGCGATCGCACAAACGCAGGATAGTTTTTCTTGTCGGTAAATGCAAGTCGCAAAACTGGGCGTAGTCTTGGGTTTGAGTCTTACGCTGTAATTTACCACGAGCGTCGAGATCCACGACTTGTTCAAAAATAGGCAAGCGTCCCTCCACCAGTTGACTCACTTCTGACCACTGGAAGGGGAGAGAACCCAGTTGACCTTGATCATTTTCGCAGACAACTGTAGCTTCCTCCGAACTGACTTGGGAAAAATAATGGACGCTAAACACGTTAAGGGATTGAATCTGCGCCAGAATTGCCCAAAAACAGGGAACTGACCCCTGCTGTAGGGATGACGCATAAAATTTTAATTCGCCAATGGGTCCAACTCGATACAACCGCCAGCCGCGTGTAGGGAGTTGCAGGCGTGCTGTGTAGGGATCAATTTGCATAATCTTCGCCAAAGTTTGGGCGGCGGTGGGTTTGGCTTGGGGTTCAATAGGTTCGAGGATTAAAATGCCAAATTGGGTATTTTCGGGGTCAGCCGTGGCTTGAGCTAAAGCTTGGCGACGTTTTTCCTGTTCCCTGGCTTCTAAACGCCCAAGTCCCTGACGCGCTTGAGTCATAACTTTGGGATGCGTGGTATTTTTGAGTAAGTTGCGGTAGGCGGTTTCTGCGGCGTCTAGCTTACCCGTGGCTTCATGTAAGCGTCCGATATAGAGTCGCACCCAAGGGTTATTGGGTTCTTCCTTGGCTAACTGTTTGAGTAACCGAGCCGCTGTGCGGTAGTCTTTTTGTTTAAAGGCATCAGTAACTTGGTCAAGCATAATCGTCGAGAGCAGGGGGAGCTTATCTTGACGTTTCGGTGGAACGTCTGGAAACAAGGCAAAACTCAATACTATCTAATCCTTTTTTACCGGCTATTTACCTGTTGTACCTCTAAACTAGCGGCAATTAAAGAGAGAGCCATGAGCGGGGCGGTAACAGCACGTAAAATCCGGTGTCCTAGTGAAACGGGTTGAAATCCAGCAACGATGGCTTGTTCGATTTCTGCGGGAGTCCAGCCGCCTTCGGGTCCTGTCGCAATGGCGATAACAGGAAGTTTTGACCCTTTACTGGGTTCGAGGGCGTGGTTTTGACCCTTCACTGGGTTCGAGGGAACCTGGTTTTGAACGTAGGGACGGGTTTCACTACTATCGTTTGTTGTCACCCTGATGTTACTCAACCCGCCCTCATCTTCCTTTTCTGGTTTAGAGTTGAAAACTTCTGAGTTGGGTAAGCAATTTAACAGATGAGGAACGTTACCTCGTGCGACACAAATATAACAGTGAGTGGTGGAGTGGATAGCTTGTTCAATAGCTGAGGTAAAATCCAGGGGCTCAAGAATCGTAGGTACAATCTGACGTTCTGATTGTTCCGCGGCTTCTTGGGCGATACGCCGCCAGCGTTCCAGTTTGCGGGGACTGGGGTTGAGAATCGTGCGATCGCTCTTCATGGGCATGATACAGGTTACACCGAGTTCGGTTGCACCAGAGATGATATCCTCAAATCCACTCCCCTTTGGCATCGCTACCATTAAAGTAATAGTACAGGGTAATTCGGTTTGGATAGGAATAGATTCAATAATGATAGCTTGGGTCAAGTTAGCCGCTAACTCGCTCAACCACCAGTTTCCCTGTCCATCCATCGCAATAAAGCGATCGCCTTTACTCAGTCGCAAGACTCGCACCAGGTAATGCTGTTGGCTGTCGGTGAGGAGAATGTGTTGGTTTTGTCGTTGCGTGGGTGAGATGACTAATCGTTGCAGGTTCATTGTTGAGATGAATTTTTTATTGGGTTGTGCAGTTTGGGCATATAAGGGTTGGATAGGTGAATTTTATCCGCCGAAGAGTCAAGGGGGACAATTGCTGCATCTTTATAGTCAGCGGTTGAGAACTGTTGAAGGAAATACCACATTTTACGCGATTCCCAGTTCAGAAACGATCGCGCAGTGGAAATCCCAGATGTCACCCGGTTTTCAGCTTTGTCCCAAATTGCCGCGATCGCTCACTCATAATGGATTCTTGAAACCCTCCATTTCAGAGGCTTTGGCGTTTTTGGAGACGATGCGAGGGTTAGGAGAACATTTAGGTCCGGTGTTCCTCCAACTTCCCCCCAGCTATGAACCTGCATTTTTAGAGGATTTGGCAGCCTTTCTCGAAGCTTGGCAGAAAACCGAAGCTGCGATCGCAACAGAAGTGCGTCATCCTGATTGGTTTGAACAACCCCACGCCAGTCATCTAAATGAACTATTGACCCAACTGGGAGTAGGACGAGTGTTGTTGGATAGCAGACCTGCTTATAGTCACTCAACTCATTATAAAACGCCACTAGAAGTTCGCAAGCCCAAACTACCCGTGCAACCTGTGGTGACAGCAGAATTTAGTTTTGTGCGGTTTATTAGTCATCCCGATCAAGAGGTGAATCAGCCATTTCTCGAAGAGTGGGTAAACTGGGTGAATCAGGAGTTAAAGTTAGGGCGACAGATTTATTTTTTCGTTCACTGTCCCATAGAAAACTATTCTCCAGGTAATGCGCGACAGTTTCAACAGTTATTACAGGATCATGGTGTACCCGTTCCCCCGTTACCGTGGAATGAGATTGATCACTCACCCATACAATTGAGTTTGTTTTGACAGGGAAATAAAGCGAAAGGAGGGAAAAGCCAACACTACTGGGAGTATATCACCTCTAATCCTGATGTAGGGGCGACCCGCTTGCACAAATCAACAACTGTATCCACTCAATTTTATCGGGTCGTGCCTACCTACTTAAAATGCTTAATTGGTTACAATATAGACGCTCAAAAAGAGATAGAATATCTCAGCCTAAACCAGAATTTCCCCAAAAAGCAGTGATATACGACTGCGAGATTGCCCGTTGTATCCCTAACAACGAGCCTTCACCTGACCTAGAATACTGCCAAGGCTGGAAAGATTTTCCGGGAATGGGGATATCAGTTATCTGTGCTTACTCATCCTGGCAGGATCGATATCATATTTATTTAGAAGATAATCTAGCAGAATTCCAAGCACTAATCAATCAAGCCGAAGAAATTATCGGCTTTAATTCTATCGCCTTTGATGATCAACTTTGTGCCGCTAATGGATTACACGTCAAGACGACATACGACCTATTGTGCCATGTCCGTGTCGCCGCCGGAATGCCGCCTGATTATGTTAAAGGTAAAACTCGTGGGGGTTACAGTTTAGAGCAACTAGCCAGAGTTAATCTGGGGTATGGGAAATCAGGGAAAGGAAAATTAGCACCAGAACTTTGGCAACGCGGGAAACGAGGACAAGTAATTGATTATTGTATGGGTGATGTTAGTATCCTCAAAAAGCTTTATCAGCAGAGGTCAAGACTTCTAGATCCTACCAATGGAAAAATATTAACTCTAGACTGAACCTTCCCTTGTCATTCCACTGTAGGAGCGCACCGATGTGCGCCCTAAAAAAAGGGGTCAGAAGTATGGCTCAACTTCTAACCCCCGTCAACCAGCCAATTAACAATTGAATAGTTAGCAAGACTTGCGGCGACGCGCTGCGGCTAAGGAACCACCTATCAAGGCTAAACCTGCTAGCGTACCTGGTTCAGGAACCGAAACTTCGCCATCATCACCAGGATCACTGTTAGAAATAGTGCTAACTAGTAACTTGTCAGAAGCGCCACTAAACCCTGCTCCATCGACTGCTTGGAAGCGAGCGACAGCACGGAATTCTTGACCATTAAATAAATTTGCAAACCCTTGTAAGTGTAGGATGAAATAAAATCGGGTAAATCGAATCCAAATGCTACAAATTCCGAGTCAGTCGCTCCTAGCCCAAATGAAGTAGCCAGTTGATTTGTGGTATTGAGTAACCTTAAATCAAGTTGAACACCATCTGCTACATCAACGAAATTAAAATCTACCTGAGCCGAAGCGCCTGTAGCTGGAGTATTGGTTGAAGTACTGGTGCTATCAAAGTTAATGGTTAAGGCTTGTGCGGCGTTGGCTGAAACCAAAGAGGAAGCGAGAGCAATGCTTGTGGCGAGTAAGCTGGAACCCAGTAAACGAGAGGTGAAAGTTGTCATATTCTTGTGCTTGGCTTGTAGGATTAGAAAACTTATGAGACTTTTTTAGAATGGCAGAAGAATCAGCACCCTCTTCTTATTTACTACGTTACTGAATGTTTTAGTAGGTTGTCTATAAAAAGTATCTAAGTTTACAGAAATTTCAGCAAAATGCCTTGATTTATGAAGTCCTGATAAACGGGAGGAACGAAGACATCCTATCTCTCCTCAGCTAATTCTTTCAGACTGTAAAAATACCTACACTTAACTAGACACGGCAATTCAAGCCAAGTATCAATATGTGAAACGCTATATACAGCAAATTTGGTGGTTGATGAGGTACAGTCTATCTAAGTAAGATAGATCCCCGACAACTTCTACGAAGTCGGGGATCTGTTTGTATACCTCACTTACTACCAAAAGCGCTGTAAGCATTCACAACAACGAAAAAAAGGGGTTAGAAGTATCATTTAACTTCCAACCCCAATCAGCCAACCGATTCACACTCAATATTTAGCAAGACTGGCGATAACGTGTGGCTGTGGCGGCGATAGAACCAACTATCAAAGCAAAACTTATTAGCATAGTTGGTTGGGACGCAGAACCATCATCATGATCCGGACTATGCTCAGGAATATGAGGCATTGTACTAATAAGTATTCTTCTATTTGCTTCGTTGACTTGAACAACAGCGTCAGTAGTAAGCGTATGTGTTGATGTGCTGGTGTTATCCAAGGAAATAACTGAGGCTTGTACCGCGTTAGTTGAAACAAAACAGGATATGAGTGTAAAACTGGTAGCAAGTAAGCTGTGACTTAGGAGATGTAAAGGCAGTTGTTTCATGTTCAATAGAGGGGTGATAGGATTATAAAACTCAGGGGACTCTGGTTGAATAACTAAAAAATTAGTAATCCCTTATATTTTTATAATTTACTGAATCTGTGATTGCCTTGTCTACAGGAATGGAATGATTTCACAGAATATTCAGAAAATATTATAGATTTGTAAAATCTGAATAAATATGAATTTAAATTGAATATATGTTAAAAGATGATGAATTAAAAGGTTAGGAAGAGTAAATTTATGGCGTGGCACAGCTAAAATGGTGGAATAGAGTTTAGGGTTTTGAGAGGGCACCATCCTTTCATCCGTGTCAACTTAAGCCACAACCCTTGCCAATTATTGTTTCGAGCAGTTCGACACAAACTGGGGCGTGTTGCTTGCTCCCTAAGCTATTACAGGAGAAAGAGCAATCAGCAAGAGCATTCCCCTGCTCCCAGACGTGCCATGGCACGTCTCTACAAACCTTTTAGCGCTTAAGTTGACACCAATGAAGGCTTTGCGCCCCTACGGTTTCCGGGCGTAAGCGTCATTCATCTTGCTTAGGTGTGCCACGCTACTAAAATTTGCTTTGCCTTGAATGGTGCAAGATGTGAGTGAAATTCTAGTGAACGAGTCGGTTGGGTTGACGCAGGAAGCTTAACAGAATGAAAGGCTCGCATCCCCGACTACGAACCCAGTTTAACGCCGCGCTTTCTTTAAATCCTGTAGCAAGGATTCAGCTTGCTTGACGCCATCGCGATTGTCCTGACGACGGAAGAGATCACGCGCTTTTTCCACAGAAGTAATCGCTTCAGCAATGCGCTCCCGTCCTTTTAAAGCTAATCCTAAATTGTAATGGGCTTGGGCGTCTTGGGGGGCAATTTCAATTAAGCGCCGATAGGCAACAATGGCTTCTAAGTAATTTTTCTCAGTGAGTAAAATCTCACCAATAGCGGCTTGAGCTTCCACTAAATCCGATTGCACCGCCACGGCTCGTTGAAAGGCTTTCAATGCACCGGCGAAATTTTCTTGAGCTTGGAGAATTTTGCCAATTTGCAGATAAACTTGACTACTATTGGGTTCTAATTTTGCCGCTCGGTCAAAAACCTTCAGTGCGGTGTCGATATCGCCCTGACTTAACCAAGCCATTCCCAATGTAAGCTGAATATTACTATCCAGAGGTGATAAGGTTTCGGCTTGTTGGAGTGCCTGAATTGCCTCTTGGGGACGCCCTTGCTGGAGAAAAACCCTACCCAGCAACTGGTGAGCTTGAGCATTCTTGGGTTGAAGACTGATGAGTTTGCGGTAAACTTGGATGGCTCCGTCATAATCTTTTTGACGCAGGAGGACAACCCCCAATCCCCAATAGGAATTAATATGGTTGCTTTCAAGTCTCAGTGCTTGACGATACGCCTCAGCGGCTCCCGCATTCTCTCCGGCATTGGCTAAGCTGTAGCCAAGAGCATACTGAAATTCTGCATTATTGGGTTCAAGGGCAATTGCCTGTCGATAGGCTCTCGCCGCTTCTCGGAAGTTTCCCTGACGCGCCTGGAGATAACCGATTCCGGAGAAAATCCTGGCATTGTCTTGATCTAGATTAGCCGCTTGTTGATAGGCTGCGATCGCCTGAGGATAATTTCCTGCATCCACCAAGTCTCGCGCTTGGCGGAGTAATTCACGCAGCTGCTGTTGTTCCGGCTGTAGCTGGCTCACTAGCTGGGGTTGACTCGCTTGAGCTACAGGCGTTATGGTTATCGTCACGCCGGTGAGGAATAGGCTACTCACCAGAAATAGAGTCGGCTTGGACACAGCTAATCTTCTCGTCGCTATTGAGTGTAATGGTTTTGGTTTACGCCAACCAGAGCTAGACATCAGGACATCCTCAAGGGGCATAGGTAAGGGTTGCGGTGCCAGTTTTAAGAGCAGAAGTTTTGAACAAAGAGGATTGTAACAGAGAAAACCCCTCACTTTAACCCAATTAAGCTCGCGAGTAACGTCCAATCAGTTCCCCATTTGCCAGAATATGACCACTCATCGCGGCTTGAAGCTGCGCTTTGGTTACACCTGCATCTAATCCCAATGTGCGATTGAGGGCGTAGAGTTTAAAAAAGTAGCGATGGATACCACTGGGAGGACATGGACCGCCATACCCTAAATTACCAAAATCATTTTTACCTTGAGTACCGCCTTTAGCTAGTGGCTCTTGCGCCGGAATTCCTGGAGACAACTGGCGAGTTTCCGGGGGGATATCATAGACAACCCAATGCACAAAGGTTTGCCCAGGAGCATCCGGGTCATCGACAATTAAAGCAAGGCTCTGGGTTCCTATGGGGGGTGCATCCCAGTGGAGTTCGGGAGAAATCTCCTCTCCATCACAGGTGTACTGGGAAGGAATCATCTCGTTGGCGCTAAAGGCTTGACTTTCCAGGTTCATCATATCTGTATCTGATCAGGTTTGCGATTCTGTGGATGTGGAATTGTTTTTTGCCGAACTGCATTTGATGATATTACCTTAGTCGTACTGAAGCAAAAGGTTGAGGATTAGCGTGCTTCAGTAGCTGTCTTGACTCTCTCTCGGCAAGACACAATGGAGGATAGTGGGAATTTTTTCCCCAAATTGTAGGTAACAACTTCAGTGAACAAGATGAATACAACAGCCGTCAATCCTTTTTTAGCGGGGAATTTTGCCCCAGTGCAGGACGAAATCACGGCGGATGAACTAACCGTCATTGGTGAACTTCCTGCGGATTTATCCGGGATGTTTGTTCGTAATGGTCCGAATCCTCAGTTTCCCCCTATCGGTCAATATCATTGGTTTGATGGCGATGGGATGTTACATGGGGTACACATTAGTAATGGTAAAGCATCTTACCGCGATCGCTATGTCCGGACTCCAGGGTTTGAGAAAGAGCGAGAAGCGGGTCATGCTATCTGGACAGGGTTAATGGAACCGCCTAAGGACGAGGACTCCCCTCCCTCGGTTAAAAATGTTGCGAATACCTCTGTTATCTGGCACGCGGGTCATTTTCTGGCGATGTGGGAAGGTGGGGAACCCTACGCGATTAAGCTTCCGGAGTTAGAGACGATTGGCGCTTATACCTACGAGGACAAGTTAGCGTCTCCATTTACGGCGCATCCCAAAATTGATCCAGTCACTGGCGAAATGATGTTTTTTGGCTACTCACCCATGCAGCCACCCTTCTTAATATACAGCATTGTGTCGGCATCAGGTGAATTGTTGCGTACTGTGCCAATTGACTTGCCAGAACCGGTAATGATGCATGATTTTGCCATTACCCAAGATTACACTTTGTTTATGGATCTGCCGATGGTGTTTAACCCCCAGGGAGAACCAATGCTTCAGTTTAAACCTGAACGTCCCAGTCGGTTTGGTATTGTTCCCCGTCATGGTGATAATAGCAGTATCCGTTGGTTTGAGAGTCTGCCCTGCTTTGTTTTCCATACCCTGAATGCCTATCAGGAAGGGGATGAGGTGGTGCTGATTGCCTGTCGCATGAATTCGACGACGGTGTTAACCTCTGAAGAGGCTACGCCTGAAGCTGGGACTGATAAAGCTCGGCTGTATCAGTGGCGGTTTAATCTTCGCACAGGCAAAGTGCAAGAAAAGCCATTGGATGAGCGCATCTCAGATTTCCCCCGCATCAATGAACAGCGAATCGGACGCAAAATTCGCTATGGTTACACGGCAAAGATGGCAGATAATCCGATGCCGTTGTTTGAGGGCGTGATTAAATACGACTTTAGTAATGGCACGTCTCAAGTTTACCACTATGGGGCAAAACGTTATGGCGGTGAGGCGGTATTTGCACCGCGTCCGAATGGGACGGCTGAAGATGATGGCTGGCTAATCACGTTTGTCCATGATCACAATTCAGACACCTCTGAACTGGTGGTGTTGAATGCTCAAGACTTGACGGCTGAACCGATAGCGCGGATTGTGATGCCTCAACGTGTTCCTTATGGGTTTCATGGGACTTGGGTGACTCAAGAACAGTTATAGCGTTTCTCAAAAGCCATTCGTGTTCCCTCCCCTTGACAAGGGGAGGGTTAGGGAGGGGTCAAATTCAATTCATTACAAGAATTACAATGATTTATTAGGAATACAACTATTTGTTTCTGGGACAAACGCTACGGCTTTCGCCAATCTCTAGATCAACACAACCTGCATACTCCATCGCTGGTGGTGAACCTTGGGTAATTTTAATAGATTCAGCTATAAATCGAGTGTGATTTGATAGATTTTTTAGCTTTTTTAGCTCTATGTTTTCTGCATCGATTTGTCCGAAGCTAGGAGGGTATTTAACTATAAAACTGGTGTAGCTAATCAGGGTGGTCAATACTAAAAGAGTATACTGAGCTACCTTTGATTTCGTTGGCATTCTAGAATTAATCGTTAACTTTTTCAGAATATCTGGACGCTTTTCAACTCAACTTGTTCCATGGGATATCCGCGTCCAAAAATTCAGCGCCTGTATTATGGCATAAGGAAAATGATGATCTGTGCATATTTCCAGACTGTAGAGACGTGCCATGGCGCGTCTGGATTATAGCACGACAGATAATATAACTCTGGGATGAGGTGGAACAGAAGTAAAATCCTTACACTAGACTCAATCGTTTTACCAAGCTAAAGAGATAGGTATGGATTTGCAAAACCTTCAAGAGAAAGGGAAAAATGTAGTGGATCAAGTCACTCATACACTAGAAGAAAAAGGACAACAGGTCAAAGAGAAGGTCGCCAATGTTACTCAAGATAAAGCGGCAGAGTTGTCTGAGGATGCGATTACTGCGGCGGTTGATCGGGCTATCAATGTGATGCAAATTGCTAGCAAACGGGTTATTGCAAAAGATATTCCTACGGAAAATGTATCCTTAGAAGTTAGTGTGAATGTGATCGGGTTAGGTAAACTGAAAATGAAAGCAGATGTCCCGAAAGCTGGAGAATTCCAAAACCTTGATGTGGATGTTACAGAAAAAGGGTAAGCAGGGAGTTAAGCTGAAATCTGTTCTAATTTATATTTAGTAGGTTTCCCTGCACTCGCCAAGAACTCAAGTTCTTGGCTTATAGCTTAAGTCGGTTTAAACCGACTGAAACTTTTATCAAAAAAATGTTTTGAAAGGAATAATTGATATTATTCATCTTCAGGAGGCAGAGGTTCAGGTATTACTGTAAATTCCAAGGTTTCACTATTCCGTTGCACTTCTAAAGGCAAAGGGTTATCCACGCCATTTGCCTCAACTAACTTCTGAACGGTTTCCGCCTCGGTCACGGATTGATTATTAATTTTTTGGATAACATCACCCGCTTTTAATCCCGCCTCATCAGCCGGAGAATTCGGTATAACCCGAACAATCAGAATCCCTTCCTCTGGCTGAACTTGCATCGTATTGTTGGGATTCGTATTGATTTTTTGCTTAATTTCTGGCGTCAGCGCTACCATTTGAATACCGAGGTAAGGATGCTCAACTTTTCCCTTAGTAATCAGTTGTTGGGAAATTTCTTTGGCGATATCAATGGGTATGGCAAAACCAATTCCTTGGGCTCCTTGGATAATGGCAGTATTAACTCCAATTACTTCACCCCGCGCATTGAGTAATGGTCCGCCAGAGTTACCGGGGTTGATGGCGGCGTCGGTTTGAATGAAGCCAATCCGCTTATCGGGAACACCAACCTCGCTACTGGAACGGTCAATCCCACTAATTACCCCGACGGTTACTGTTTCTTGTAACCCCAAAGGATTTCCGATCGCGATCGCCCATTGTCCGGTTTGCAACCCTTGAGAATTACCTAGTTCCACCGTTGGCAAGTCGTCGGCGGATACTTTGACTACGGCAATATCGGTCACAGGATCTTCGCCCAAGACTTCACCTTCAAATGTGCGACCATCGGGAAAGGATACTGTTACGGTGTCGGCTTTATTAACAACATGAGCATTAGTGATAATTTCTCCATCATCACTAATCACGAAACCCGAACCAATACCGCGCACAATACGTTCTTGAGGCTGAGGAACTGAACTCCCAAAAAAACGCCGGAAGAAGGGATCATTAAAGGCATTGGGAATCTGGGTTTCTACGGTTTTTTCTGTATGAATTCGCACCACTGCTGGTTCAACTTTGTTCACCACTCTCACCACAAAGTTGGTATCTTTAGGGGTTGGCTCTAGGGCGCGATCGCGGATATCATTGTCATCTTCAATGACTTGAGCCGTGGTTTGTTGCTCAGAAGAGACTGTGGATGGGTTAGAGCAGCCTGCGACACCCAAAATGGTAATCCCTGTGCCAATCATGGATAGCACGCCGTAAAAACTGGCTGTTCGCTTTCCCGGTTGCTGAGTTCCATCAGCAAAACGAGTGGGGTTGCGATCGCAGGATTTTGATTTCATGCCACTTTATTCTCCTTTGCCAATGAGCAGTATAGTACTGATTTAAGACTTAGCCTTTCGCGCCGGAATTGTCATCTATCTGAAGAGTACCATTCTCAAGCATTTATGGTGTTAACGTATCTAAACCCGCCCCCTCTCCACCCCAATCGTGCCAAACAATCATGCCTACTCAGGGCATCCTACCAACATCATAAATCTGTTCTCGTCTGGGATGCGATCGGGGCGGGTGGGAGCGAATTAAATGGTGAGTTGCATCAGTTAGGGGTTAAACCCGCCCCGGAGAGAAGGCGCTATAGACTTAGATTCTATTGATTTGCAAAGGAAAATTAGTTAACTTTTTGCTATTGCAATAAAGTTAAAGGCTTGAAACGGATACTGCAAAGCATTATTGAATCGCTCATAGTCAAGGGGCGGGTTGTCTTTCAGAAAATCTTTTAACAGAAAGACTGAATAGGATTGGTGTTGGGTTAAAAACTCGAATATTTGGGTGGACGTGAAACCAGAGCGAGATAATCCTCCCCTGGTACACTCGAAGAATAGAGCAGGACGATAACGTTTTAGTGTATCTACCGCTCCACGTAGCACTGCTAATTCATAACCTTCCACATCAATTTTAATGAAATCCACACGGTATTCAGGACTAAGAATGTTGTCTAATCGTTCACATTGAATATTGATTTCCAACAATGTTTCGTTGTTCTTAGGATTAGGCTTACCAAGTCCACTGAAACCTGAACGACTAGTATTGACATAAAATTTTGTTTCACCCGAAGTATCACTAAGGGCTATGTCTCTAATCTTAATTTCGGGGAATTTCTGTTTCAGCCAACGTGCTTTATAGGGTGTTGGCTCAAAGGCTATGTGATTTCCCTTGGGTGCTAGCCTTAGAATATCACTGAGCATTGAGCCTAGATGACAGCCGATATCTAAACAGTTGGCAGAATCAAAGAGGAGGCGCTGCATTGCCTGCTCAATCCTCAATGGTTCCATGTAAATTTCACCAAGTTCAGGATGCTGGCTACGCCGCCTGAATTTCAGAAGTTCTTGTAGCTTCTGAGCAGGTTTTTCAAAAGGTGTACGAATAAGCAAGTGTTTGATGTATTCCATGGCAAAATTTAACCTTAGATTAATGTTTTTAAACCTTGTTTTTCTGGGATTTGTATCGACGCAACCCTTTATCCAATTCCATCGCCCAAATCACAATTGTACTCATGGCGAGACTAATGCCTAAATCAGAAAGTGATAACCCTGTCGTATTAAAAATATCCTGTAAGAAGGGAACATACACCACCGCAAGTTGTAATAGAAAGGTTAAAACAACCGCGCCTAATAATGGCTTATTCGAGAGTAAATTCAAAGTAAATATGGATTCTCGCTCAGATCTCATGCTTTGAGCTAAACCGATGCGGGAAAATGCCAATATACTAAATACCATCGTCTGCCAAGCCGCTTGACCCGTAAACCAATAGTGATAATCGACAACCAATAAGACAAGTCCCAGAAGTAACCCAATCCAAACAATATCTCGACCCACTCCCCGACTAAAGACACTCTCTTTCGGATTATGAGGCGGACGGGACATGATATTCGGCTCCGCCGGTTCGACGCCTAATGCCAAGGCTAACAATCCATCAGCCAATAAATTAATCCAGAGAATTTGTAAAGGAAGCAATGGTAAAGGCATCCCTAAAAATGGTGCTAATATAATCACCCACAGTTCACCACAATTCCCGGTTAATGTATATTTAATAAACTTACGGACGTTATCGTAAATCACTCGTCCTTCTTGAGTCGCTGCCACAATCGTGGCAAAGTTATCATCGAGCAGCACCATATCTGCCGCTTCTTTCGCCACATCTGTACCCGTTAACCCCATTGCTACGCCAATCTCGGCTTTTTTTAAAGCGGGTGCATCGTTGATGCCATCCCCTGTCATTGCCACAATATGTCCCCGGTTTTGCAGCGCCTGAACAATATCTAATTTGTTCTGGGGCGAAACTCTGGCATAAACAGACACCTCATCAACCCTTTCGCTTAAGTCTGAGAGTGACAGTTTTGCCATATCCTGACCCGTTAACATTAAACCGTTGCTAGAAATACCCACTTCTGAGGCAATATAGCGAGCGGTTAAGGGATGATCTCCGGTAATCATCATGGGGCGAATTCCGGCTTTCTGACAAGTCAGAACCGCCTGTTTGACTTCCGGGCGCGGCGGATCGATCATACCAATCATGCCGATAAAAATCAGGTCTTTCTCTAAAACATCTTCGTGTCGTTCTAGGGGAAGTGTGGCGAGGAGGTGAGATTCTATGGGACGAACCGCGATACCGAGAACACGGATTCCATTTTCCGCCAGTTGGTTATTGGCATGAGAAATTTTTTCATACCAACTATCGTTTAATCGGGTAATCTGATCATCAAACCAAACCTGAGTGGAAATATCTAAGAGACTATCAACGGCACCTTTGGTAAAGGCAATATAGGACGCCTGATTAAACAGTAATTCCCAAGGCTTAAGCCAACTTAGCTCATCAAGACGTTTGTCTGTGGCAGTTGGGAGTTCGTGAACCGTAGTCATGCGTTTGCGTTCAGCGTCAAAGGGAACCTCGGTTATCCGTTCAAAAGCATAGTCTATATCCGTTTTCCATAAACCAAAACGGGTGGCGGCGACAATCAGAGCGGTTTCTGTGGGATCACCGAGAACTTGGATGGGGTTGGATTGCTCCAGATGAAACTCTGCAATCGCATCATTACACAGAGTCGCCGCCGTGAGTAGTAAGGCGGTAGTGGGTTCCTCTTTTAACAGCTTAGACTGTTCATCCTTCTGTGAGGGCATCATTAACTCATCAAGTTCTGGCATCGCCAACTCAATTTGATGCCCAATCAGGTTCAGATGAGTAACCGTCATCCGATTCTGGGTGAGGGTACCGGTTTTGTCCGAACAAATCGTTGTTACCGAACCCAAGGTTTCTACGGCGGGTAATTTACGAATCAAGGCTCGCTGTGTCAGCATCCGTTGAGCGCCCAATGCTAAGGCGATGGTGACGACGGCGGGTAATCCTTCGGGAATCGCGGCAACGGCTAAACTGACTGCCATGAGGAACATTAAGCGAACCGATTCGCCCTGGAGTAGCCCCAAACCAAAAATAACCAGGACTAAGATTAAAATCGCGATCGCTAATATCCATCCTAATTGGTCTAACCGTTGCTGGAGGGGGGTTGCTTCCCGTTCTATCCCCTGAATCGCTTTGGCAATCTGACCGAGTTCTGTCTTCATGCCTGTTTCTGTCACCACGGCTAATGCCCGCCCATAGCTAATCACTGTACCCATGTACGCCATATTCTGTCGCTCTGCCAAAGGCAGATTAGCTGTGGTAATCTTCTGGGCAATTTTATCAATGGGTTCAGATTCCCCGGTGAGTGAAGCTTCTGAGGTGCGAAGATTGCTGCTTTCGAGCAACCGACAGTCAGCCGGGACTAAGTTTCCAGATTCTAGGATAACGATATCCCCCGGCACCAGTTCACGGGCGGACAGTTGTTCGAGGATGCCATCGCGACGCACTTTCACCGTCGGAACCGCCAGCTTTTTCAGTGCTGCGATCGCGCGTTCGGCTTGGTATTCTTGGCGAAAGCCGAGGATGGCATTAAATACCACAATTGCGAAGATCGCGATCGCATCCTTATATTCACCCAACAGAGCCGAAATCACAGCCGCCACAATCAGCACCACCACCACCGTTGCACTAAACTGCTCCCACAAGATTTTCCAGGGGCTTTCCAGGGGGCGATCGTTTAACTCATTGAGTCCGTAGATGTCCTGACGTTGACGAGCCTCTTTGTGACTTAACCCGATGGTGGCATCGGTATTAAGCTGTTTGAGAACATCGACAAGATTGAGAGTATACCAGGTAGTCATTGGTCATTGGTGATGGTTGATTGTTGATGGTTTATGGCTCAAGGCAATGGCATAAGACCGAAGACATAAGCCATAAGCCATAAGCCAAAACGATTAATCTTCTAAATCTTCATTACTCGCCACGCTACCGCCACTAACGGTTACCAAGTCAATTTGTTGACGGTAGTAATCCACGCTCTTGACTTGAACTTCTACATGATCGCCCAATCGATAAGCTGTGCGGTTTTTCCGACCGACTAAACAAGCATGACGAGAGCGATATTCATACCAGTCATCTTTCAGGGAACTGACATGAACCAATCCTTCCACCAACAAATCTTCAATTTCGACAAAGAATCCATAGGATTGCACTCCTGTAATTAAACCACTGAATACATGACCGGTGCGTTCTTTCATCTGCTCGGCTTTTTTCAAGCCCTCTAAATCAATTTCCGCATCTTCGGTTAGCTTTTCCCGGTCATTGAGATGGGGAACCAGGGTGCTTAATTGACTTTCCAACTCTTGTTGAATGTCAGGGGGTAAAACATTCCAGTTAATATTGCCATGGGCGCTACTATGGTGAAGATTGACCCGATCTTTAGACCGAGTGGTACGGCGATCGCGTCCTTCTAAGAAGGTGTACTCTAAGACCCGTTGGACAAATAAATCCCCATAGCGCCATACGGGAGAGACAGCGTGGCAATAGCTGGTATCATCAGCTAAACCAAAGTGCAATCCAGGTTTAGAACTATAACCAATCGGTTTTAAGGTTCCCTGAAGTAAGTGATTCAGGACTTTAGCCGCCGTTGATTTCGCCAACATTTGGGTCAAGCGCTGATAATCTTGGGACGTCACATCTTCCTCCAAGGATTGCTCGACATCGAGTCCTAGATTACTCCCTAACTTGAGCAAATCTTCCAGCCGTTCTAAATCGGGAGTCGGATGGACACAGTAAATTCCTGGCAAGGATAAGGCGTGCAAATGGGATGCTACCACTTTATTTGCCAGTACCATCAGTTCTGTCAGGAGCGATCGCAACGGCATAGACGCCGAAACCATTATCGCACCGTGTCGTCCTTCATCTTTGCTGTGGGGAAGGGGTCGAGCAATGGCTTCTTTTGGCAATGTTCCATTCAATTCAAAGGCGCCTCGTTGCTGTCGCACGGCTCTGAGTGCTGGAGACAAGCTAAAGAAGAGTTCCTTGAGCTTTTCTACAATCGGTGCGAGTTCGGGTTTGCTTTGTTCATGTCCTCCTAATAAAGCCTGTGCTTGTTCATAACTGAGCTGGTGATCTACTTGGATAACACTGGGTTGAATTTCAAATTCTACGAGTTGTCCGGATTCAGTTAAAGTTAACAGCATTGAAAGGGTTAAGCGATCTTCACCGGGTACGAGGGACACCTGAGACAGGAGTTTTTCCGGGAGTATGGGTAGAACCGTATCTCCCAAATACACAGCAGTTCCTCGCTTTCGCGCCTCTCTATCGAGGGGTGAGTCTAGGGGTATCCAATGGGCTACATCTGCAATATGGATGCCTACCTGCCAATTTCCGGTCTTGGTTTTTTCTAGAGTAAAGGCATTTTCGACAATGGCGCTATCTAGGGAGTCTGATTTGTCTTCTATCGTCATCGTCAGCCGATTCCGCAAATCCAGGCGATTTTTCAAATCGGTCTTGCGGAGTGAGTCGGGTAACCCTTCGACAGCCTTTAACACTGAATTGGGAAATTGGCGGCGCAGATCGTGTTTACAACAAACTATATCCGTATCGGCGGCGTCTTCGGCATCACTTCCCAAAACGCGAGCCACTTTGCCCAGGGGTGGGTTTTGTCCCAGGGGATAGCGCAGAACTTGCACATGAACTAGATGATCAACCGCCTCCTCCAGAGGGGCGATGTTGGGTCGCAGATCTAGTTCAAATAGTAGGCGATCATCCAGGGGGACAGCGTGATAAGTGCCATCTTCAGCCTGTCTGACTCGTGCAAGTACCGAGGGATTCACTCGCTCGAGAATCAACCGTACCTGTCCTTCTGGAGAACGGCGACGACTTCCTTCTTTGGTAACTTTGACCAAAACGCGATCGCCATTCCAAGCGCTACTCAGATGATTCTTTTGAATGTAAATATCATCGGCGCCCTCAACATCTTGAATGGCAAAGCAAAATCCTTTACTCGAACAGCGCAGTTTGGCTTCGACCACATCCTCTTCATAGACTCGTCGATACCGACCCCGTTCTTTTTCCAAAATGCCAACTTTCTCCAGCACATCCAGAGCAATCTGGAGTTTTTGCATATTTTCGTCGTCCTGACACCCCAGTTTCTTTTCCAAAACTTTTGGGGCGACTGACTTGTCATCGGTAAAATTGGAGAGTAATGTAGCGATTGAAAATTCCATCCAACAATCCTTTTTTTTCTTTGATTCGGCGTTTACTTGAATTTGCCTAATGGCAATACGCTACCCGTAGCGTTAGTGTGGGGGAGTTTACTCCAAACGTGGAGGGTCAATGGGTAACGGTGCTTTCCAGTTGCTCCCATTGACCTATATCCGTGTTCTCTGACTGAAACTGACGCTCAAATCACTCATAAAAGAAGGGCTGAGAGAATCCCGTGGATTTGATGCCAGAATGCTTACCGATCAAGATCGCTATGGCAACGGTAATGGCATCTCTTGCCAGAAGAGCTATTTTCCTTTTCGAGAACGATCGCGCCTCATCTGACGGAGCAGTCATAGAAATAGAATAGGATCTGTCAGAATACAACCGTCTCTTCAGGGACGCGATCGCGAGCGGATAGGGCTTGAGCTATCCAGTTCAGGTTTACGGACACACGTTAACCCACGACCTGTTTCGGATAATTGCCGCTGTTCGCTCGCTGGCGTCGCGTTGCGGCAAGAGTCCGTGAGTTACAGCTCACTTGGGACAGTATGTCATTATTGTAGATTCTCGTACCCCTACCTTGGAAGTCAAGCATCAAAAGTTATGCCTTTAAACGTCGGTTGTTATGCCGAAGTTCAACAGGTGGAAAATAATTGGTAAATTTGTACTAAATGCCCGTTCACCAAAGGGTGGCTTATACTTGCCCATTCTTGTTCCGGGTCGTTTCAAAAGCCACAGGACTGTCCTGAGTCATTTATGTAACTTTATGTTACATGTTTGGATCGACACGCCCTCACCGTACCAACAATACTGTCGTTGTCTATCCGGACAGTCCGAAATATATCGTGTCAATGTACCGCGTTGAGTAAAGTTTAATGGAGTATATGTTGAATAAATTCCGAGTTTGTTATCCTCAAGGGAACCTGATTAGTGAGCTTTTAGCCATCGATCACGGTCAGTATATCGTGCGTGTCAGCGTGGAAATCGATGGCGTAACCCGGTCAACCGGTCTAGCTGCTGCTAAAACGGTAGAATTAGCAGAAGACCAAGCAAGACTTCGAGCAATAACCGTTTTAGCGATTGATCACGAGAGTACTACAGACGCCGAAACGTCCCCACCCCTTAGCCATCCCCAAACGTCAGTAGCGGCGGCTGAAGTTCCCTCATCCCCTGAGTCAATTCCCAACTCGCCTCCCGCTTTTTCCTCAGAAAGTCTGGAATCAACACCTGAGGTTGAAGACACTCCAAGCCCTAGTCCAATAGATACCCACCCCATATCGGAAAAATCCACTCAAACCCCTGAACCGAAGGAAACCCTCCCAGAGACGGTTGAGCCACCCCCCTTGACTGAGACAAAATCCAGCCCAACCCCTGAACCGACAGTAAAGCTTCCTGAGACAGTTGAGCCGCTTTCCTTAACGGAGGAAGTATCAGCACCACAGACACCCATGTTTAAGGAAGAGACACCCACCCCAGTGGGAGTCACTCAGTCTTTGTTTGAGCCAGAATTAACACCACCCCCATCTGATGCACCTGCACAAAAGGAAGCTGAACCCGATAGTCACAATCAACCCAAATCCGAAACACCCATTGACTTTTCCGAAATTATTGCCCGAACCAATGTGGAACTCAAACGGCTGGGTTGGACAAATCAACAGGGACGGGATTACCTCATCGAAACCTATGGTAAGCGATCGCGTCAGTTGTTAACCGATGAAGAGTTACTCGACTTCTTGCATCATCTCGAATTAGAACCGACACCCGAATAATCGGGTATGAGTTTTGAATGTTGTGTAGGGGCGGGTTTCACTACTATCCTTTCTTATTTCAAAAGGGATGTAACTCGCGCCCGCCCCGACTAAGTTTTGAGTGAACTTAGAACTCAAAACTCTTGCCAATTCAAATTGGCTAGCCCACCTTAGCTGGAGTCTTGGTTGCAGAAGGACGCCGATCAATCACTTGATCGATTAAGCGGTACTCCTTGGCTTCCTCGGCTGACATAAAGAAGTCCCGTTCTGTATCTTCAGAAATTCGGTCAAGGGGTTGACCCGTATGTTCAGCCAAAAGGTGGTTGAGCCGTTGTTTGTGATACAGGATTTCTTTTGCCTGAATTTCAATATCACTCGCCTGTCCTTGAGCGCCGCCTAAGGGCTGGTGAATCATAATTCTGGAATGGGGTAAGCTCATCCGCTTACCCTGCGCCCCAGCACTCAGGAGAAACGCACCCATACTCGCCGCCAAACCCACACAGATGGTGCAGACATCGGGACGGATTTGATTCATGGTATCGTAAATCCCCATTCCTGCGGTTACAGAACCACCAGGGGAGTTGATATAGAGGTAAATGTCTTTTTCGGGGTCATCGGCTTCTAAGAACAACAGTTGAGCCACAATTAAGTTAGCTAAATCTGAATCAACCTGTTGTCCGAGAAAAACGATACGTTCCCGCAGCAGACGAGAGTAGATGTCAAAGGCGCGTTCACCGCGACCCGATTGTTCGATAACTGTAGGAATCATGCAAATTACGCTAATCTTAAGCTGATATTCTTCTAGATTGTAGCGAGTTGGCTCAGGATGAGGGATGAGGGATGGGGGAGCAGAGGGAGCTGGGGGAGCAGAGGGAGCAGAGGGAGCTGGGGGAGCAGGGGGAGCAGGGGGAGCAAACAAATGACTAATAACGAATGACGATTAAAGTACAATATCTCGTCCTTGGTCTGTAAAACGAACGTCTTTAATATTGAGTCTGGGGTTTTCTAACAAGGTTTTGCGGATACTACCAAATAATGCCAATTGTTCGCACATTGAGAGGGAGATAAATTGACGTTGGGAATCCGGAGATAAGCGCAAATCGATAGTAGCAATACCGTTATTGAGGTTAACGCGATAACCAGTTAAATCCAAGTCACCCGAACTAACTTGGGCGATAACGTTTCCCACGGACGCTGTTACTGGGGTTTCTGCTGCAACAGCAACGGGTTCAGGGATAAGGGTTTCACATTGGCTGTCAGTTCGATAAATATTAAGAGTTATGGTTTTGACAGCATCAGCAGGTTGGGGAGTCGAGGCTGGATTCACTTCAGGGATGACAGAGGAATCGGGTTGAGCGATAAGGGAGGCGGTTGAGTCAGGATTTGCCGTAGTCAGAGATGATGACTCAGAGGAATTTTCGACAAGATTACTAGGAGTTCCCTTACCATTT
This sequence comes from Coleofasciculus sp. G1-WW12-02, assembly GCF_040219735.1. Lineage (NCBI taxonomy): Bacteria > Bacillati > Cyanobacteriota > Cyanophyceae > Coleofasciculales > Coleofasciculaceae > Coleofasciculus > Coleofasciculus sp. G1-WW12-02. The sequence continues at coordinate 30,724 of NZ_JAVJRX010000104.1, forward strand.
GCGGCTAGCCAACCCCAGCTACTGAAACCAGCAATAATAATTCCTGCGATCGCGGGGATAAAATACGGTTGAATACGATTCATAGTCGAGAGCTGATTGCCTCAGGTAGATGTTCCTCACTTAGGATTCGAGGTGACTGGCTACTCATCCGGATCAAAATCGTTCAACGGCTGGATTGCTCTAAAATAATAAAGACGTGACCGAGGCGGACAACATGGAAGGCAAACGATTAATTCGCACCCTGCGACTCAAAAAATTACTATCCTATGGTAGTGAAGGTGAAGAAATTGAACTGCAGCCTCTAAATTTGCTTATTGGTCCTAATACCTCTGGTAAATCTAATTTAATTGAAGCCATTGGACTCCTCAGAGCTATACCTAAAAATTTGATGACGGCAATTCGTCAAGGTGGTACTATCAGCGAGTGGCTTTGGCAGGGGGAACAGGAAAACCCCATAGCTGAAATTGAGGCAACTATAGATTATCCAAATATCCCTTTGCGCTATAGATTGAATTTCACTGAGGTGCATCAAAACCTAGAGATTGTAGATGAGTGTATAGAGAATCAATACAAAACTAGCCCAGATGATGAAGATGTAGATTTTTTCTATCGTTATCAACAGGGGAATCCCTTAATTAACTTTAAAGATCAGGGAATCAAACCCATGACGACAAAAAATACCCTTGTGAATAATCAGTCGATTATAGCTCAAATCAGATCCCCTCAACAAAATCCTGAAATTACCTATTTATATAATCAGTTTAAAGATATTTGTATATATAATGAATGGCATATTGGTTCTACGTCAAAATTAAGAAAGCCTCAAACTACATCTCTACCTGAACATCCTCTCCTAGAAGATGGAAGTAATATGGGTTTGGTTTTTAATTATTTACAATATCAGTTAGGAAGCAGGACGATTATTGATTACATCAAAAAAATTTATGAAGATGTTGAAGAAATTATTGTCAGAATATCTGGTGGTACAGTTCAATTATTTATCCGTGAAGAGGGTATAATTCAACCCCTGCCTGTTAATCGGCTTTCCGATGGCACAATCCGTTATTTGTTCTTATTAGCTATACTCCTTGATCCAAATCCCCCACCACTCATCTGTATTGAAGAACCCGAAATTGGTTTGCATCCGGATATTTTACCCACCATTGCTGAATTACTGATTGAAGCATCTGGGCGAACACAATTAATTGTTACCACTCATTCCGATGCTTTAGTTTCCGCACTTCCGCCTGAATCTGTACTGGTATGTGAGCGAGATGAAAAAGGCACTCACCTGCAACGTCTCGATCCAGAAAATCTTAAAGAATGGCTGGAAGAATTTTCTCTAGGTCATCTCTGGCGTATGGGTGAAATTGGGGGAACTCGATGGTAAAAGAGATCCACATCTATATTGAAGGTGATCCTCAACTACGTCAGGGATTTCGTCATTTCTTTCAGCCTCTCTATAAGGTGGCAAAACGTCAAAAGGTTACAATGAAAACACTTAAACTGTGTGGTTCCAGAGGAGATACCTACAAAGCGTTTAGAATTGCACTTAAAAAACATCCAGATGCTTTTATTGTCCTGCTGGTTGATGCAGAAGGAGCTGTTGATGAGCAACAAAAACCATGGGAATACCTGAAGAATAGGGTTGAAGATAAATGGGATTCCTTGGGGAATGATAATACCCACTGCTATCTTATGGTTCAGACAATGGAATCCTGGTTTGTTGCTGATATTGAAGCTTTAAAGGATTACTATGGTAAGGGATTTCAAGAAAGTGCTATTCCAAAAACTTCCCAGGTCGAGAACATCGATAAAAATATACTCGAATCATTTCTAAAAGTAGCTACTCGTAAGACTATAAAAAAAGAGTATCACAAAACTCGTCATGCGGCACAAATTCTAGAACGGTTAGATGTGGCAAAAGTCCGTCAAGCTGCACCGAGTTGCGATCGCCTTTTCACGACGCTCACCCAAATCATGGAACCAGCGACAGATTGAGGACTCGCGGTGGTACACTTAATCTGATAGACCCACCCTTGGCTTGCTTGGAATTGAGATAGAATAAGCTGGGGAGATGATTTTTCAGCTTATGGCAAAAATCGGGAAAAAGGAGTATTAGAGATGGGGATTGAAAATAGAAGATGGAAAGGATTGTTTGCGCCAACTGAGGTGGTTGAACTGAAACAGATGTGTTTAACACCCGGACAGATATTTCAACCTGGAAGATATAAGGCAGAAGATTTACCTGATATCGCTTTTGAAATGGGTTTGGTTGAGGGTATTTCTAAGGCGGAAGAACAAAAAGATAAAACTGGAGATATTGATAAATAAAGAAATTGGTGAGCATAGAAATTATATTTTTTTAACGCAGAGGAGCGCAGAGGTTAACGCAGAGGGCGCAGAGGGAGTTGGCGGATTTGGCAAAGAAATTTTGGGGAAGAAATAAGGGGGAGACAATATGAGAACTAACCCTTATGTTTGGTTAGAAGATTCTCTTGTCACTATCCACAAAGCTAACTGGTATCGTTCAGTCCAAACGCTGCAAAGTCGTCCGGGTGCGGTGGTAAAATTGGCAGGGCGAGAGGTGATTAATTTTGCGAGTAATGATTATCTGGGATTGGCGGGGGATGATCGCTTAATTGAAGCGGCGATTAGGGCGACAAAGGACTATGGTACAGGGAGTACGGGTTCTCGGTTACTCAGTGGACATCGGGAATTGCATCGAGAATTGGAATGTGCGATCGCATCCCTCAAACAAACTGAAGACGCACTGGTGTTTAGTTCTGGCTACCTGGCGAATTTGGGTGCGATCGCGGCTTTAATCGGAAAGCGTGATTTGATTCTGGCAGATCAGTATAATCACTCTAGCCTAAAAAATGGGGCAATTTTAAGTGGTGCAACGGTTATCGACTACGCCCATGCTGATATAGAAGACTTACAGCGTCAACTGGTTCACCATCGGCAAAATTACCGCCGTTGTCTCATCGCCACCGATAGCGTTTTTAGTATGGATGGGGATCTGTGTCCTTTGCCTGAAATTGTATCACTTGCTGATCAATTTAGCTGCATGGTATTGGTAGATGAAGCCCACGCTACTGGTGTTTTAGGGACTACAGGTGCAGGCTGTGTAGAACATTTTAGCTGTACTGGACAACCCTTGATTCAAATGGGAACCCTGAGTAAAGCGTTAGGAAGTTTAGGGGGATATATCGCAGGTTCAGCGACTTTAATTGATTTCTTGAGAAATCGCGCCTCTAGCTGGATTTATACCACTGGATTATCTCCGGCTGATACCGCCGCCGCTTTAACCGCGATTGAAATTATCCAAAAAGAACCCCAACGTCGCGCTAAACTCTGGCAGAATGTAGAAATGCTCCAATCTCTAATTACCCAAACATTACCCCATCTCAAATTATTGCCGTCTGAATCTCCTATTCTCTGCCTTCAATTTCCCAGCGCTAAAGACGTTCTCACCACGGCACAACAGCTAAAAACAGCAGGTATTTTTGTCCCAGCAATTCGTCCTCCCACCGTTCCCACCAGTCGGATTCGCATTTGTGTAATGGCAACTCATGAACCAAGCCACCTCCAACAATTAGTGAAAGAATTTCTCAGTATTGTTCCCTCCCCTTGGCAAGGGGAGGGTTAGGGAGGGGTCAGATCAAGGTATCACTTTCTGTTTGAGCTTAACTTGACATAGATGCAGATCCTTGCGCCAAATTTAACTGTAAAATCTCTTTCACTCCGTAAAACTAATAACAAGTATATTCCCTAACCCTCTCCTTACAGGAGAGGGTTAGGGAGAGGTCAGATCCCTGGTTAATTGACCAACAGCTCCCTTCCAGTCGCCGGAGTCCCCAGGGGGTTACTCGCTCCTTGAAGAATGACTAACTATGGGGTTAGCCACATACTTAAAGTCGGGTGCAGAATTCCACGGCTTATCACCTTGTTGAGGAGTTCCGTCTGACTCAGTTGATAAGTTATAGTACAGATCAACAGTGCTATCGGGTTCGATGTTGCCAAACATTGGATCAGTGAGCTTACCCATAGAATTTAATGCATTCATAAACATCTTTGTATGGGAAATTTCGCGGGTGAGTAGGTGTACAAGCGTCTCTTTTGTTCCCGGATCAGGCGCTATTTTGATTAGTGCTTCGTAGGTTTGACGAGCGCCAGCTTCCGCGCCAATATTTGCCCGTAAGTCACGGACAATATCGCCACCTTCATTAATATAAGCAGCTGTCCAAGCCGACCCTTGACTATCTAAGAAATGAGGACCCATTCCCCGTACTGCAAATAGCGTACTTTTGTAAGCGTCAGTCTGATCAACATTCTTGGTGTGGGATTCAATCAGTTTGCCAATCATCTCTAAATGGCTAAATTCCTCAACTGCGATATCTTGAAGCATATTCCGGATGGAAGGATCTTCACAGTGAAAAGATTGCACCCAATACTGTAAAGCCGCAGTGAGTTCACCCGTAGCTCCACCGAATTGTTCTAACAAGAGTTGGGCAAATTGAGGATGTTCTGTCTCAATATTAACTGGCTGAATGGTCTCTTTCTTGTGAAAAAACATAAATTCCTTTTGAGTATAGCTATAGAGGAAAAACCTGCCTGCACAGTTATTCAAAAACTAACTGCGCTTAAATATCAGAATAATGTATAACTCTTAATCGCACCTTGAACTAAAGATAGAAACTTATTGGTAAATGATCTTAAATATAAGTTTAAGAAAATATACCTTGAGAGATAGAGATTCTCAATCCAACTCGAATTAGTAGGGTGGGTTGAGAGACTCTGGAGACGGGGGAACCCGAAGAGAGGAAGACAGAATAACTTACGCCTTACTGAATTTCTTCCTTTATCGCCTTGAATTGTAGTACTTTAATTTGTAGGGAGAAAGAACTACTCCCGACAGTCCGGCTTATCTCCCTTGTCCGCCACTCCCCGACTTAAATTATGAGCCTGCGCCAGAAAACCCTACTCCTCATCGGTCTCACCCTTGCGGGTTTAATCGGTGTCCTCTACGCCAGTCTATCGCTGATTTTAATCCGCAGTTTCGCGCAAATTGAGGAACAACATGCATATCGTAATGTGCGACGGGTACAGGAGGCGGTATTCGAGGAATTGGACAGTTTAGCTGTTTTAGCGGCTGATTATGGTGAGTGGGATGATACTTATGGGTTTATTGAAAGTACCAATCGAAGTTATATTCAGGAGAATCTATCAGATACAAATCTGACTAATATCAACCTAAACCTGGTTTTATTCTTTAACCGTCAAGATAAGCTCGTTTTTGGTAAACATTTTAAGTTAGACCAGCAGCAAGAAACCCCTATTCCCACTCCCTTAATCCAACAACTGAATTCCGATATTGTCCTACTACAGCACCCGGATACTACGAGTAGCATTACAGGTTTAATTCTCTTACCCCAGGGACCACTAATGATTGCCTCTAACCCGATTCTCACCAACGAGGAAGCAGGTATAATACGTGGGTCTTTGATTATGGGTCGCTACCTCAACGACCAGCGAGTTGAGGCATTAGCTAAACTCACCCAACTCAATCTTAAGGTCTACCGACTCGATAATACTCAATTGCCTGCTCAATTACAAACTGTGCGGTCTACCCTATCTCAGCAGGAGTCCAAACCCAATCAAACTCCCATCTTGATCCAGATTATAAGCCCAGAAGCGATCGCAGGTTATACCCTACTCCGCGATATCTCTGGTCAGCCCGCTTTACTCGTCCAAATCGACATCCCGCGAGAAATCTATCAACAAGGTCGCGTTAGCCTACGTTATCTTATTCTATCCCTCTTAGGCTTAGGGATTCTCTTTAGCGTAGGCACTCTTTTTCTCTTGGAAAAAATGGTACTGTCTCGCCTAGCTAGACTGAGTAAAAATGTACAGCAAGTTGGCACGAGTAATGACCTCTCGCTGCGAGTTAGCGCCAAGGGGAATGATGAATTAACCCACCTAGCACAAAGGATTAACTCTATGTTAGATGCCTTAGAGTCTTCTGCCAAAAACCTGATTACTGAACGAGAAAAGGCAGAAAATCTACTCCTGAATATCTTGCCAGCATCTATTGCTAAACGCCTGCAAAAAGACTCAGATACCATTGCCGATAGTTTTGAAGAAGCCACAGTTCTCTTCTCTGATATTGTGGACTTTACTCGCCTATCGGGAGAAATCTCACCCACCGAACTGGTCAATCTGCTCAATGAAATTTTCTCGCGATTTGACCGTTTAGTGGAACTCCATGGCTTAGAAAAAATTAAAACGATTGGGGATTCCTATATGGTTGTCGGCGGATTACCCTTACCGCGTCGAGATCATGCTGAAGCCGTTGCCGAATTTGCCCTGGATATGCAAGGGGAAATTGATGCGGTTAATGCTCAACAAGGGCAAGCTTTCAGGATGCGTATTGGCATTCACAGTGGTCCGGTAGTCGCTGGGGTGATTGGGTTGAAAAAGTTTATTTATGATTTGTGGGGCGATACAGTTAATATCGCCAGTCGCATGGAATCCCATGGTCTTCCTGGTTATATTCAGGTTTCCGATGCCACGTATGAACACTTAAAAGATAAATACGTTTTTCAAGAACGTGGTTCAATTCATGTTAAAGGTAAGGGAGAAATGACCACATACTTTCTCAAAGAGCGTAAACAGAATGAATCGGATAAGTAGGTTGGGTCGAAGAATGAAAACTAACTGTAGGGGCGGGTTTAGCCATTTAATTGGAATACCTACGGATAACCTTTCAACAAAACCCGCCCTTCATCAACATTAAAGATGCCTAATAACCAATGACAAATGACATAAACGAATGACAAATGACAAAATCAATCAGCCATCAATAACCAAAACCCGGTATACGTCATTCCCGAATCATCCGGTTGCACCAATAAAAAATTCAACCCCTGACTCTGTTGCTTACGCTGTTCATACAACCTCGCCGCCGCAGCAACCTCTTCATCTTCAAATGTTGCCATCACCCAGCGTTCTACTAACCCCGCCTCTAAAATTAACCCATCCGGCGCACCTGGGACATAATTAAGTGTTACAGGTAGCACCTTTTGCAGCCAACGTGCCAATGGCATGGACTGGCGTCCCCCATCAATCACAACTCCAGGAATAGCTACCGTTGAAGGTAAACCTAAATGGAAAGGTAAGAGTTCATTTGGCATCTGTAAAATCGGAATCGGGCGTTGGGCAAACCCCTCCTCAATATCCCCTGCGGGAATAGTAGCAAATCGCCAGCGATCGCCCCAGAGATTTTCGGGTAAGGGTACAGGTGGCGGTTTTTCCAAGCCAAGGGGGTTGTACGCTTCACCCGTGTAATTCTCTTGCTGTTGATACTGCAAGGCTATTTCTTGTAATCGTTGCTTGAGGGCTGGAGTGCGCCGTGTCGCTTCTACCTTAATCCCCAATCGTTCTCCAATCTCCTGGAACAAATTGAACGACTGGGGGCGAAAGACTTGAATAGCATCCGGTAACCCTGTTTTAGCCGCCGCGACTTGCACCTGAGACACCAACCAATCAGGGGTTACCTCTGGCTGAGGACAGAATGATTGATAGATAACGTTGCCTATAGTATCGCCAATCAATAATTCCCACAAGACTTGTCCAGTTTCATTTCGCAGGGGACGCCGATGAAAATCCGCTTGCCAAACATTCATTGATAAATACGATGTCTTTTAATATCCTTATGATAAAAGATTAAGCCACAATAAGTGATGGAATGGGAGGCTGCTTTCCCTTTTTCCCAATCCCAACCGTTAACTTTAATTTAGTCCGACTACTTAGTATTTGGGCTGAAACCTATGATTTACAAAAGTTAATACTTACCTAAATTCCCTAAAAAAAGAGGGTTGACTGCCCTCTTCTGTACCAAATGGTATTCAATTATCAAAAGGTAATCAGTTTGGCATATCTATCTTAGATAAGTCCGGGTCCTCTACCACGCTCATCTTTTTCCATCGTCAACTCGCCTTCGCGTTCTTCATCGAGTTGTTGAAGTTCTTGGCGACGTTTAGCCGTCTCTTGTTCTTCTTTTTCGCGCAAGTCACCCGGTTCGTTGACATACATTTCGGGTTCTATGGCAAAGTTATTTACCAAGCCTTCGTTGTCTACTGTATAACCTTCAGTGGTGTCGATACTATCAGGATTGCTTTGCTTATCTTGCGTAATTTTTGCCTTATAGTTATCTCCTTCCCGTTCTTTACGGGCGGCTGTTTCCGCCGGAACGATGTTTCTGTCGTAGTTATCGGATTTAATTTGCTCTTTTGTCTTGGCTTGGCGATCTGAAGGATTTGTCTGAGCCATAATAAGTCCTCGAAAATCATCAATATGTATTCCACTTCTCAATTTACAGAAGAATTAATTAACGTACATCCCTCTGGCGAATTAAATTAAATCCACTGTTGAGGCGTTTAGAACAAATGCATCCATCTAGGGGCTTAAACTGTAACCAGTACCGCTTTTTTATAGAGACTAGAGATCACACAGATCACACAGATGGGGGACACAAGGGAGATGGGGGCGGGCGCGAGTAACATCAGGGTGACAACAAATCTTAATAGTGAAACCCGCCCCGACAAACCAGATTCCACTCTTCAGCGCGTTGGATCTTCACAATCACCTCTTCCCCGATCACCACAAAAGTGGGGCGAATTGGTGATAAAAGTTACAATAGTCCAGAGAGTCGCTTAAAAAAAAGGGTTGACTTATTGAGCAAAATGTGTGTAAGTAAAAACAACGGTTTATCCTCTCTGGCATCCCCTTTTTGATTTATTACTTATTACTTATTACTTCATCGTAGTTATGTCATCATCTCGAAAGCCGCCTTATATGAGAGACTTTGCTCAGTTTGAGCAACATGTAGCAACTATTTTTCAAAACGAGGGGTGGACAGTCACCACTCCCGACCCCAAGCCGCCGGAGTATGATTTAGTGGTTAGCAAAGAGGGTCAAGTTGGTGCGGTTCATCTGAAATGGTTGATTAGTAATGTCCAAAAACCCCAAATCCTCAGATTTTTAGGGTTTTTAGAATCGAAAGCAGGTCAAAACTTTAACTGTGGCTTTTTTATCACCACCAAAGGCTATGGTGCGCCCGCGAATGCTTTAATTCGCTCCTGGGGTTCAGATGCTAAAATTCAATGTGGAATTACGGCGGATAACCAAATTCTCTGGGTTAATGAGGATGAATTACCACCGCCAGAACCACCGAAACCCGGTAAAATTTATGTTGGGGTTTTTACCTGTAAAGGTGGCGTTGGCAAAACGACAGTAGCGGCTCATTTAGCTGGCGCGTTTGCTTTGGAAGGATTTAATGTAGCGCTCGTCGATTTAGACCCGGAACAAAACCTGCAAAAGCTATTAGGAGATGGGGTGGATGTCCCCCGCCCTAGAGGTGTTGGGGCGAGTACCTATATTGCTGTCTATGATTGGCGGGAGTGGCATGAAGATGCAGCACGGGATTGTAAAGTAGTCGTTTGTGATTGCTCACCTGCCTTAGAACGTAACCCTAAAGAGCTGGTGAGTCAATTTGACTATTGTATTATTCCGACTACATTAAATCCCTTGGGACTGAACAAACATGGTCAAGTGATTAAAGATACGGTAAAAGAAATCCGAGAACTCAATCAACAAGCTCACTTATTTGTGCTGGTCAATAATTTTAAATATCCGGGGTCTAAGAGGCGATTGAGGTTGCTCAGAGATACGTTTTTGAATACGTATAATGAGGTTAAAGCATTCGACAATAAGTTTCATTGTATTGATCCCAAATATGCTTGTATTCGATCGAGTGATCAACTGTATTATTGGGGAATTCATTTACTGGAAAATCCTGAAGAAGCTCGCAGTGAGTTAGCGTTTAAACTCGTGGGCGGAATTTGTTATCCCCGCGATGATTTTATTAATCTAGCCGATTATATTGAACGGGAAGCGGGGTTAGGCATTCTCAGGACTTAGGGTGACATGGGTGAGCTATAAGCTGGGTAATCTTATCAAGCTTTTAGTACAGATTGTAGATTTTGTCAATCAATCCAAGGAGTTGAATTGATCTGTGATTTCCTCTGTTAACGCAAAGAAAGACTACAGAGAGTAGCCGAGCGATCGCATAACCTGGTAAATCTGTACTCAACCCTATTAGGGGTTTAGCTGTAAGCTTTTAAAATTGTGATGACTACTAACGCTAAATACGTCCTCGCCCTTGATCTCGGTACCACGGGGAACCGAGCGATTCTATTTGACAAACAGGGTGCGATCGCGGGACAAGTTTATCAGGAATTCACCCAACACTATCCCAAACCCGGTTGGTTAGAACATGACCCCCAAGAAATTTGGCGGGATACTCGCGCCTGTATAGAGCAAGTTTTAAAGGATAAGGGGGTGTCAGCCTCAGAGATTGCGGCGATTGGTTTAACCGTACAGCGCGAAACCTGTTTACTCTGGGATAAAACCACCGGTGAACCGTTGTATAATGCGATCGTCTGGCAGGATCGGCGCACAGCTAACCGATGTCGGGAGTTAAGCCAACAAGGTCATGATGTAGATATTCAAGAACGCACCGGATTAGTGCTGGATGCCTATTTCTCGGCAACAAAGTTAGAATGGCTGCTCAACTGGGTGCGCCAAGAAAAACCGGATACGAATTTTGATAACGTATTAGCTGGCACTATTGATACCTGGATTCTCTGGAATCTCACCGGGGGAAAAGTCCACGCTACCGATCACAGTAATGCTAGCCGCACCATGCTGATGAATCTCGCCAATCAGGATTGGGATCACAGCCTCCTAGATTTATTTAGCATTCCCCCTCAGATTTTGCCCCAAATTCAGCCCAGTATGGGACTCTTTGGCAAGACTGAACCGAGTTTGTTAGGGGCACAAATTCCGATTATGGCGATTTTTGGCGACCAACAAGCCGCCTTATTTGCCCACGGTTGCGATCGCCCAGGTATGCTCAAATGTACTTATGGTACAGGCTGCTTCTTGATTTCCCATACTGGCACAGAACTGACGCGATCGGGCAACCGACTTCTCTCCACCGTCGCCTGGACAAACGCGGCAAATGGCAGTGGCGCAGATGTCGCTTATGCCCTAGAAGGTGCGATGTTTACCACAGGGGCTTGTATTCAGTGGCTGCGAGATGGTCTACAACTGATTAATTCTGCTGCCGAAACGGAACCCCTAGCGCGTCAAGTCGAAGATACAAATGGAATCTATTTTGTTCCCGCTCTCAGTGGTTTGGGTGCCCCCCACTGGGATATGAGTGCCAGAGGTGCATTCCTGGGCATTACAGGCGGTGTTAAGCGGGAACATATAGTTCGGGCGGTATTGGAATCCATCGCCTATCAAGTCAGAGAAGTTGTCGATGCGATGAACAAAGACGGCGACACCCCGATCAAACTCCTGAAAGTAGACGGTGGTGCGTCTCAGAATGACTTCTTAATGCAGTTTCAAGCCGATGTCCTCAACATTCCCCTGGAACGTCCCGCCGTTCTCGATGCTACGGCGCAAGGTGCTGCATTTGGTGCAGGTTTGGCAGTTGGTTTCTGGGATGATTACCATAAGCTAGTTGCCCAAACCCCCATCGAACGGACTTTTGAGCCGGGAGATGGCAAAAAAGCCGCCCAGGATAATTTTATCTGTTGGCAAAAAGCCGTTGAACGTGCCAAGAATTGGGTGGAGTGACATCCTCCCACAGGGGAATCTCTGATTCTCTGTGGGCTTCTACCTTCCCCGCCCTCACAGGATACTGCTGGCGAATTTAACATTCTGCCCTAGGATGACCGAACTACGTTAGAGCCGAATCATGATTTTATTGGCTTTGACGCTATGCCAGTAACATTCGCCAGCAAAGTCCTTACAGTAGGCGGGGTCGTTCATGTCTAAGTACAAATCATCGAACTTAATTATAAATATAACTAATACTGATTAATCAAGGATTGAATCCGTCAATAGCTTCCATAGGAAACCGGGCAAACCGTTGTCAACACGGCTATTGACTGGGGCTATCAGCAGCACATATCGGGAAATTAATCGGTTAGTGTACCTATAAGAATAACTAATTTAATATTCAATTAACACTTTCATTCCTAATCCCGTTTAATCTTGTTAACTTTTTTTCGTAGTATCAGAAGTAACGCAGAAAAGTCGCCAATCGGCGTGTGCTAGTTGGGTCAGTATACTACAGCACAATTGATTCTGCTGTTTCAAACTAAGAGAGAGGAACACAAATGGCAACTTACAAGGTCACTTTAAAGAACGAAACTGAAGGCTTGAATAGTACCATAGAAGTACCCGATGACGAGTACATTCTCGACGTGGCAGAAGAGCAGGGTATTGATTTACCCTATTCCTGCCGTGCTGGTGCCTGTTCTACCTGTGCTGGTAAACTCGTTAGTGGCGAAATCGATCAGTCTGACCAGTCTTTCTTAGATGACGATCAGATTGAAGCTGGATATATTTTGACCTGTGTAGCTTATCCTAAATCTGACTGCACCATCACCACTCACCAAGAAGAAGAACTGTACTAATTCCGTCCAAATTTCTCAGGCGCTAACTCACGCGCCTAATCCGTCAATAAGTCTGCTAACTATCTTAGTAGGGAAAGCAGGAACACCGTTTTTTGTGTTCCTGCTTTAAGTGTATAGAGGAAGACGTCGCTCTCCCATACCTGACGTGAGAATAACCTGAGAATAAAAACTCATTTCTTCGCCCAAAGCAAGACTATGGTTAAGCTGTTGAGAGACCAAAATAGCTCTAACCATCCACCAATGAATGCTCAAAAATAACCTACCCTTCCAGTTGTAACTGTGTTTCTGTTCTGGGATGAGGTATTCCCTGAGGAATTGGTAACTCTAAACTTCTCGGTGACTTATTTCTTAACTGCTGGAGTTGTTTTCGACTCGCTTTGTCTTTGTTGATAAAACGATTATTGAGAGTTTGGATGTCCTGGAATTCACTTTCGGCGGAAGTAAATAACCACTTACCATCTGAGTCAAACTCAAACATCGAGGTTAAATGACATTGAGTAGGATGACTGTATCGCATGCATCCGCCCTCAGAAGACTTAGCATCGAAAAAAGGGCATTGAATTTGGGAACACGCATTCATAGTAGGCTGTGACATAGGTGAATTTTTCTTCAACCTCAACAGGCACGGAAATTAAGGCATTTCATTCTTACCTTAGCATTATTAGACTACTTTAAGGTTGTTTGGGTTCCTAAACCCTTAATTCTCTGACTATAGATATCCCCGGGCAACTCAATCGATTAAATGCTTATTCCATAAAGCTTTCATGTAAATCCCCATGGAGGGGTAGGCTTTCTGATGGCTTGTAATGTTTTGTATTCATGGAATATTCACAGAGTTTCACGTTTGTCTTTACTCATACTTTAAACAACTGCTCGCAACCAATTATTCTTTTAATCAATTAAATTAAAACGCCTCAATTATTCTCTCAATCTATCAAATTACTTGGGAGATTTTGATGCCGAAATAAAAATATTACTCATTATCTTTTGAAAACATAAATACCTGAAATAATGTAACAAAAACGACAAAATATTTTCCATTATAGTCAAGGGCGGGTTGTGTTGAGCAGTTATCGGTGAAAATCTTCTGTGAGTGGCTCGTACCCGCCCCTAAAATGAATGTCACACTCTTTAAGGTCTCAACTAAAGAAGTCTACTCTATTCTTTGAGAACGCTGACGCTCCTAGGCTACGGCTCGCTTGGCTAACGTCGCGATCGCTTGCCTCGTCACACGAACGGGCTAAAAGCTCGCGTCCCGTTGCAACTGAGATCTTTGCCTTTTTGTATTAAGCTAAAAAACTGGATAAACTAGGTACATCTACCCAATTTCTATGTTGATCAGATTGATGGGTTAAATCCATTAGTAATTGCGAATAGACTCCTTCTCGCAGCGAAGGAATAATGGGTTCACCTGTATCAATGCTTTGTACCCACTGATCCACAACCCGAATGAAGGGCGCTAAACGTCCATCAGGGTAAACTTGGGGAAATGCTAGTCGTTTGGGAATGTCCACTTGTGTCAGCGATTCACCAGCCGGTGCTGCCCAAAGATGAAATCCATGGACATAATCGTCTTGATTAGAACTGCCCAAAATCAACGTCCCGCGATCGCCATAGACTTCGACAAAATGCCCCCGTCCATTATAGGTAACAGAACTGAGGCAAAGTTGGCAGGGTGTACCATCGGCTAATTCCAGCATCAGCAGACAAGTATCATCGGCGTCCACAGGTTTCAGCTTCCCCCCTTCACTCGGATCAGGGCGTTCTGGAATTGCCGTACTCCTGAAGGCGCACAACCGACGCACCGAGCCAAAAAGCCAATTAATGTAATCAAAAGCGTGAGAACCCACAGCGCCTAATGCACCTCCGCCCTTCTCTTTTTGGGCGTACCAGTTCCAAACCCGCTGCGCGTCGGCTCGACTGGAGACTAACCAGTCAATTTTAATCAGACGCTTTTGACCAACATAGCCAGATTCTAAGTATTCTGCCAAGAGTTGCCATGCTGGAACAAAGCGAAATTCAAAATCTGGCATCGCCACAACCCCTTGCTTATTGGCAAGGTGATAGAGATCTCGCGTCTCGGTGGCACAGAGGGTCATCGGTTTTTCCAATAACAGATGTTTTCTGGCTTGCAACACCTGCTGCGCCATTTGGTAGTGGAGAAAGGGTGGGGTCGAAATGCTCACGGCTTGAACCTCTGGCATCGCGAGTATATCCTCTAGGCGTGAGCACCCTTGGGGAATGTTGTGAGATTCAGCCACCGCCCTGGCTTTATCCAGGTTAGGATTATAAACCGCTACCACCTTTGTGCGGGGGTAAATTTGAAAACCTGGGATATGAATTTTCTGTCCAAATCCAGTCCCGATTACAGCAACTCCAATTTGATTTGTCATTTGTTATTCGTCATTCGTCATTCGTTATTTGTCATTAGACAGGCAACAGGGAACAGGCGAGAGTCAATTTCGAGGCATAGCTTATACCTCATCATTCATGAGTTAGTTTTCTTTGTTCAACCCAGGCAATCACGTCTTTGCCTAAGCAAGTGCCATTAAGTTGGTCAATCTCGCGGATACCTGTGGGACTGGTAACGTTGACCTCGGTGAGATAGCCACCAATCACATCAATCCCTACAAAATACAAGCCATCTTGTTGTAACTTTGGCTTGAGTAAAGCGCAAATTTTTTGCTCTTGGGGTGTAATTTCTGTCGCCGCCACTCGACCCCCAACCGCCATGTTGCCACGAAATTCGCTACCCGTGGGAATGCGATTGACTGCCCCAAGGGGGTCACCATTGAGGAGGATGATCCGCTTATCTCCCTCTTTGGCAGCCGGAAGATAGGTTTGCACCATGACGGGTTCATGCCCCCATTTGGTGCTAATTTCGACTAGGGAATTCAAGTTGCGATCGCCTGCTTCTAGAAACAGAATCCCTTCCCCTGCTTTACCACCTAAGGGTTTAAGCACGGCTGCTCCTTTTTTTGCGACGAATTTCTGGATGGTCAACTTATCCTGGCTAACAATGGTTTCAGGAATCACCTCTTTAAATTGCAGAGCGTACATTTTCTCGTTTGCCCGTCGCAAACCCGTCGGTGTATTAATGAGCTGAGTCTTTTTGGGGTTGATGTAGTCAAGAATGTACGTCGCATAGAGGTAGGGAATGGTTACGGGGGGGTCAGTCCGCATAAACACGGCATCCATCTCCTCCAAAGGAAAGGAGACAGTATCCGAGATCGCGTACCAGCGTTCGCTGACTACCCAACGCCCCTCAACGAGTTCGGCTGGGGTTAGCTGCACCTTCTCTAGATTTGCCCAAGCTTGATTATTGACAACCGTTAGCTTTTGAGCCTGAGTAACCCAAACTTCATGACCCAAGGCTTGGGCAGCTTCCATGAGTGCCACACTCGTATCATGACTGGGATTGAGCTTTGAGATCGGGTCAATGATAAACGCAAATTTCACGCGGGGAATCCTACCTCAGTTGTTAAGTTGCGGCTAATCGTAACATCTTGTTGATTGGGGAAGTGCGAGAGTTTTGACCCTTCGCTTCGCGTATGGCATGGTTTATGGGGGCGGGTTTAGCCACTTTCGTCTTGCTGGTGATGATCACTTTTATTCCAAACCTACCCTGAGTATTCCAGACGTAGTATGCTACCTCTGGAACACTTCTTCCCCATCTCCCCTATCAATCAATGACTCGCCCCTGCTCCATTTTGCAGTAAGGTATCTAGTTCACCTTGCATTTCTAACTCATAAAGGTCGTCGCAACCACCAATATGCTGGTCATTGATAAAAATTTGTGGCAGAGAACGGCGTCCATTTGCCCGTTGTGCCATCTGCTCTCGTGCCCGTTCATCGCCATCGATACAATATTCGTCAAAGTTAACACCCTTTTCCTTGAGCAGTGCTTTAGCCCTTATACAGAAAGGGCAGCGGCTCCAAGTATAGATTTCGACCTTGGGTTCCATGATCTTTTCTCAACGTCAGCAACATTTCTTGAATTTTAGCTTTCTTCGCCGGAAACCCCACGCTCACCCGCCCCACCGATTCACCCGTTACAATTGATGGATAAGGTAAGCTATTTTTATCTTGCCCCTGTAGACCTTTGGGGATGACCGACCCATACCAATCAATCTTAAATAATTCATTCAACGCTCAACGTGAGCTAAAAAGTGATCAAAATCACATATTGGTGTTGCCGCAAATGCCAGACAGAGTTTAGCCAAACTTGTTAGGCTGTGGAAAACAGTAGGTATAACCAGAGGTAAAGCGTCTCCAAGCTGATGCTAATCTGTGAGGAACTAGCATCAGATGTAGTAGCTAGACCCCTTAACCCTAGAAGTAACTGGATCGCTTTGTGCAACTACCTCAAAAAAAACCATTACTGCTTTGCGAGCCTCGAATGATGAGCGGTGTGAGCAACTCGAAAACGTCAGGCAAGGATTTATCGCGAGTGCGAATAAATTCTCTGGCGGTCAATTCCGCAGGCGTTGAATGTTACTTGACGCCCCTAAGCTCATCCATCCACAATCAAAACAACTGGTTCAAACCAGCTTGAACAAAAAACTCCTAAACCACCATGACTATTCTATTTCAATCCCCAAGGGAGTTTTTTGGGGTTACCTACCGCTCAAGGATGGGTTGATGATTACTCCAGGTCGGTGGAGATGTTAAGACTGTGAGAATTGGATGAAAAAGACTCCTCATCAACCTGAGCAAACGTTACATACAGACTGCCTGAAAAAGCCTGCAAGGAAAAATTATGTCTAGTCAGCACAACGGATTCACAATTCACTTTTGGGGCGTTAGAGGAAGTATTGCCTGTCCGGGTCCAGAAACAGTTCGCTATGGCGGGAATACTCCTTGTGTGGAAATGCGAGTGGGTAGGGAACGGTTAATTTTTGATGGGGGTACGGGCTTGCGGGTGTTGGGACAGTCCATGTTGTCACAACTACCAGTAGAGGCTCATCTGTTTTTTACTCACTCCCACTGGGATCACATTCAAGGTTTTCCGTTCTTTGTTCCCGCGTTTATCAAAAGCAATCGTTTCTGTATCTATGGAGCCATCGCACCGAATGGTTCCACGATTAAGCAACGCCTCACTGACCAAATGCTCCACCCCAATTTTCCCGTCCCTTTACAAGTCATGCAAGCTGATTTGCAGTTCTATGACTTGGAGGTTGGCGAAACCGTTGAGCTTGGAGAGATTACCGTCGAAAATACCCTGCTCAACCATCCCGGTGAAGCTGTGGGATATCGGGTGAATTGGCGGGGACATGCAGCCGCCTACATTACCGATACCGAACACCGAGGTAGTGGTTTAGATCAAAATATCTTAAAACTGATTCAGAATGCGGATGTGCTGATTTACGACGCCACCTACACGGATACCGAATATTATTCTCCGGCAACCAGCAAAGTGGGTTGGGGACATTCGACTTGGCAAGAAGGCATCAAGTTAGCCAAAGCCGCTAACGTGAAAACTTTGGTCATTTTTCACCACGATCCCTTACACAACGATGATTTCTTGGATCGAATTGGCGAAGAAGCCATTCAACACTTTCGCAATACCGTCATGGCTCGTGAAGGTTTATCCATTTCTCTGGTGGAGTCGGCTATTTCCGAGCCAGTACCCCTGCAACAAGAGGCAAAAGCTTCTGTTTAATAACATTTCCTACCTTATCTCTCCTACCAGATACCCGACTTCTTGAATACGACGTCGGGTATTTAATCTAACTTGAACCTAAAGAATTAGTCAAGATCTAGCCACGACTCATTGAATGTGTAAAAATGTAAAGCGTGTGGGTTACTTCTTCTCTTGCCACTGCTTTAACACCAACTGCTGTTGCCCTAGGAAACTTTGACGGCATTCACCGAGGGCATCAACAGGTTATTCAGCCTATTTTGCAGTACTCTAGCCTTTTACCCCATGAGTCTGAACCGATAAATCCCCAGGAGAGGGTTGATCGGGAAGGAGAGCATATTTATCCGACTTTGGCAACCTTTTATCCCCATCCCCGTGAATTTTTTTCCGGTCAACCGTGGAAGCTATTGACTCCAAAACCTGAAAAAGTAGACCAGTTAAAGCGCTTGGGCATTGAACAACTGGTGCTGCTGCCATTTGACCGTGAATTGGCGGCATTAAGTCCAGAAAAATTCGTGGACAAGATTTTAATTGAGCAATTGCGAGCCACCCATGTCAGCGTCGGAGAAGACTTTCGCTTCGGATATCGCCGGACTGGAACAGCGAAGGACTTGCAGGCGATCGCAGCCACTTATGGGGTTCAGGTTAGTATTGTTACCATCCAAACCTGTCAAGGTGAACGGATCAGCAGTTCCTTAATTCGCCAATCCCTTGAGGCAGGAGATATCCTCAAAGCTAATCGCTTATTGGGTCGTCCTTACAGCATTAAGGGTCAAGTTGTCAAAGGGCAGCAACTAGGCAGAACCCTGGGATTTCCCACCGCCAATCTGGAATGGTTCCCCGACAAGTTTTTACCCCGCAACGGGGTTTACTGTGTGCGCGTCAGTAGTACCTCATTCCCTGACCAATGGGGGGTGATGAATATTGGAGAACGTCCTACCGTCAAAGGAACCTGCTTGACAGTTGAGATTCACCTGCTAAATTGGTCTGGTGATTTATACGGACAGACCATAACAGTGAGCCTAGAGCAGTTTTTGCGACCTGAACAAACGTTTGCCTCCCTAGATGACCTCAGGAAGCAAATTCAGGCTGACTGTGCGGCGACGATAACTTTTTTTGAAACCCAGCAATAGGGAATGGGGGAGCGGTAATGAGAGAACGGATTGAGCAACTTAAAGAAAATCTGGCTCGGACAATTGTGGGTAAAGCTGATACCATTCGTTTAGTCTTGGTTGCTTTGCTCTGTGGCGGTCACGTTTTGTTAGAGGATGTGCCTGGAGTCGGTAAAACTCTGCTGGCAAAATCCTTAGCACGTTCTATTGATGGGCGATTCCAGCGAATTCAATGTACCCCTGACCTTTTACCTGCGGATATAACTGGGACAAATATCTGGAATCCCAGTAGCCGTGAATTTGAATTTCTCGCAGGTCCAGTTTTTACCAATATTCTACTGACAGATGAAATTAACCGGGCAACCCCGCGCACACAGTCAGCCTTACTGGAGGTGATGGAAGAACGGCAGGTTACTGTGGATGGGGTATCTCGCAACGTTCCCCAACCTTTTTTTGTGATTGCCACTCAAAATCCGATTGAGTATCATGGCACGTTTCCCTTGCCAGAGGCGCAAATGGATCGGTTTACCCTATCCTTATCCTTGGGTTATCCGACGCCTGAGGAAGAACTGCAAATGCTGCAACTGCATCAGGGGGGGATGGTGCTTTCGGATCTTAAACCCTGTATTTCAACCGAGGACGTTTTGGAGTTACAGCGTCTTTGTCAGCAGGTGCAAGTTGAACGGGAGTTACAGCAGTACATTCTCAACTTGGTACGGGCATCTCGTGAAGCGGAAGACGTGGTGTTGGGAGTTAGTCCACGGGGGACTTTGGCATTACAACGGGCGGCACAAGCTTTTGCATTTTTGGAGGGGCGAAATTATGCGATTCCCGATGATGTGAAGATGCTGGCACCTCATGTTCTGTCCCATCGTCTCATGGCAGTAGGGGGGCGACAGGCAAAGCCGATTGTTGAACAGTTATTGCGTTCGGTGGCAATTCCTTAAGAGGATATGGGTAGAGACGTTCCGACAGAACGTCTCTACAAAGTTAATAGATAGTCATTGACTTCTCCCCCGGTTAAAACGCGGGGGATTCTAAGAGGATACTACGGGACGAACTAAAGCCGCGTCCCTTCGTTTTGCTCGTCTTCTTAGAGTTCCAGAGAAAAACCCTGGATGGCGCAGTCAAAAACGCCCTACTGACCTTGGCTAGGTCAAGACCTAACTGTATCTCTACTTATGGTTATATTATATCACTTAAGAATGTTATTGCGGGATAAATCCCGCTGTCTTTACGACTTGCTCGGTTTCATCCCTCGGATAAATCACGAGGGAGCCTGCACCATCGCTTATGACGTAATTTTCTAAACCTATGTTTCCGATGAAATACCCTGTTCCTCAAAGTGATCCACCCAAATCGCCGAGGGAAACCTTGCCGACGATGTATGATTTGCCTAGTGAAAATCCGGAGGAACCTGGTTTGCCTGATGAGTTCCATGATTGGCAGGCACAATTGTTGAGCCTAACGTTCTGTCCGCCCTATTATCCGGCGGCGGAGGTGTTTTGTGCCAGTGACATGAACCTTTACTATGATGTACGTCATGCTCTGTGGTACAAACGACCTGATTGGTTTGGTGTGGTGGGTGTACCCCGATTGTATGATCAAGTCGATATGCGCCTGTCTTACGTCGTTTGGCAAGAGGGTGTCAATCCGTTTGTCGTGGTGGAGTTACTGTCTCCTGGGACAGAAAAAGAAGATTTAGGGGAATTAGAAGCGGACGGGTTGCCAGATGAGCCAAGTTCGCTGGAGGGTAATGGACAAGCGATTGAGTCTCAGTCTACTCAGACTCAATCTAAGGACAAACCGCCGCGAAAATGGCAGGTTTATGAACAGATTTTACGGATTCCTTACTATATCGTTTTTAGCCGTTATACTAATCAGCTCCGCGTCTTTAAACTAGAGGGGGCGTGTTACCAAGAATTAGAGTTACCCGAATCGCGAGTATGGATGAAGGAGTTAGGGCTAGGTTTGGGATTATGGCAGGGTGAGTTCCAAGGCATTGAACGGTTGTGGTTACGTTGGTATGATGCTGAAGGAAACTGGATTCTGACTGAGGCAGAACAAGAGCGACAGCGAGCTGAGGAGGCAGAATCTAAGTTAGAATCATTGCTTCGGCGACTGCGGGAATCCGGAATTGACCCTGATACATTTTTGGAAGGTGAGCAATAACAAATGACAAATGACGAATGACGAATGACAAAATATAATCTGCGATCGCAAGTCATTTTATTTGGGCTGGTACTGGTTTGGAGTATCCTCATCGGTGGCGGTATGGCAGGGGTTTTAAAGGCAGCAGAACCACCTAAACCCCCGAATTCAGAAACACTGGTGGCAATTAACACCATTGACCCCATTCCAGAGCGCTATCAGACGGGGTTAAAACTCTACCTAGAAAACTGTGGTAGTTGTCATGTTGCTTTACCGCCAGAAGTCCTGCCAACCCAAACCTGGCAAACGCTGCTATTGGAACCCGAACAGCATTATGGGCAAAAGTTAGAGCAGATTCCGCGCCCGTTTATCTTTATTGTCTGGAATTATTTACGCACCTTTTCTCGTCCTTTAGGGGAAGATGAGCAAACGCCCTATCGTGTAACTGAATCACGGTATTTTAAAGCACTTCATCCTCGTGTTGATTTACCTCCGACGTTGACGGCGGCTGGGTGCATCAGTTGTCATCCCGGAGCAAGAGATTATGACTATCGGCGTTTAACCCCAGAATGGGACGATTCACCGTAGGAATGAGGGATGAGGAAAGAGTTGTTGTATTTTACATGGATGCTTGTTCAGGGAAAACCGTGTCCAAGCTATGTAAAAATACCTCTCAGATTTCTACTCTTTGTTGTTAAGTTATATCTCTACCCCTAGTTCGCGTATAAATTCATTTATCTTACTTTCAGTTTCAGCAAGTTCAGCATCTAATTTAAGAAGCTTCTTACCCAGATGTTTAATCTCAGCATCAAAATTAATCACAACTTCTAAGGGTAGCACATAGCGGCTGATATTGAGAGTGTAGTCATTGGCAGCTATTTCGTCAACGGAAACAACTTGGGAGTACTCTTCTTCATCTCGAAAGTCTCGGTATACGGTAACGATATGGTCAAGCTCTTGGTCGCTTAAATTATTTTTATGTCTATCCTTTTGAAATTCATTTTTGGCATCAACAAATAATATTTTGCCTTTACGGTTTGCTGATTTATTTCGGTTGAAAATCAAAATGGAACAAGGAATACTAGTGCTATAAAATAAGTTGGGGGCAAGACCAATAACCGCTTCGATCAAGTCATCTTCAATAATTCCTCTGCGGATTGAGCCTTCAGAGCCTCCACGGGATAGTACCCCAGGCGCTACTACTATCCCTGCCCGACCCGTGCTGTTCAGCGTGAACAGGATATGCTGAATGAAAGCAAAATCACCACTGCTTTTGGGGGGAATTCCATAATAAAAACGTTCGTCAAAAAATTTAGCATTTTCATAGCCCCAGTTTTTAATATTGAACGGAGGATTAGCAATTACTCGATCAAATTGCATCAACTTCCCATGCTGTATCAGTTGAGGCTCGTTGATAACATCTCCTAGGCGGATATCAAACTCAAAAATGTCGTGCAACAGTAGATTGATTTTGGCAATGACCCAGGTTTCATAATTTGCCTCTTGCCCGTAGAGAAATAGGTTATTAGGATTATCTTTCTGCTGCTTTAGTTGACTTACACATTCGACTAGCAAACCCGCCGTGCCACACACTGGATCACAAATGCTCATTTTTTCTTGTGGTTCAAGCAAGCGGACTAATAATTTTTTTACCTGACTTGGAGTATAAAACTCTCCACCTCTGTTTCCTGCATCAGCAGCATATTTTTCTATCAGATGTTCACAAACTTCACCTAATGCTCCTTTTTTAAGGTTACTGTTACGAAAGTTTATTTTTGAAAGATGATGAATTAAGCCAACCAAATAGTAGGATGCATCCCTAGAATTTCTGGCGGTATTTTTCTTAAAAGCATCTTCAAAGTCAACACTAGTAAAAACTCCTTCAAGTTTTGAGTTGTAACCTTCAATTTTGCGAGCAACTTCATTAAGTTTATTGCCAATATCATATCCATTTAGATGCTGTAAGTAAGACCAGCGTGAATTCTTAGGAACGAAAAAGCGATGTATACTCGGTTCGTTCCAAGCTAAGTCATGATCAGCCGTTTCTCGTTCAATTCTCTCAGCCTCTTCTTCAAATACATCAGACAACCGCTTAAGGAGTAATAGTCTAAACAAATACTTCTTGTAGTCACGAACGTCAAAAGCGCTGCGTAGGAGATGAGTAGCACCCTCAATTGCGCGTTCTAAATCTTCCATTTCAATCATGACTGTCTTCCTAAAATTTTAGAGAGGATAAATTCCGTTTGCTTTTGCCGAGTCTCTATTTTTTCTAAGGTTATTCGATTGGCGCGTTCGGTGGATAGAAAAAGTTGAGCTAGTTTATCCTGAGTTGCCAAGTCAGGTAGCGGAATTTTGAGCTTGCGTAGTTGAGTGAGCTTGATCAATTGCGTACCAGTAGATGATGCGTAATATTTTTCAAGTGATTGTGCAAGCCATTCTGAACGCATCACCACTGCTAAGTACACAGGATTAACTTTCTCCTGCCTAAGACGCAAGACAGCTAGGTTTTGACCTGCTACACTACCTTGTAATTGCTCTGTAACTACTGAAGCCTTTAACGGCGTACCTCGTATCGCAATGACCACATCACCAGTATTGAGCTTATGTTTATACAGGTTAGGTACGCTAAGCTGTTCTACGCTGAGGTCTTCCGTAACGTATAGCTGCTCAAGATTGCGTAAATTAACAATTCGTTCAGGTGAACCTTTCTCATCTCGGTAGCGGCTGAGCGCAATCCCTTGGAATATCTCTGCCAGACTATTGAGAAGTACATACGTATTACTTGTCCCTAAGTGTGTCCTAATAGGTTGTCATTGAGATGGTTCAGCCGACGCTTAAGACATGGATAGAAGATTGTGCTTCCGATGATCCGTCACGGCAAGCAGAAGCTTTGATTGAGCTAGTGGATGCTCAAGCTTATGTGGCTGCACCGCAAATCGTAACGTTACTCACTGCTGCTGATCCGGCGATTCGCTCTACGGCGGCTTACGCTTTGGGTTATCTGGGAATACAGGAACCAGAAACAATTGGTTCTACCTTAGTAAACTTACTTTACGATCCAGAAGTAATTGTTAGATCTGAAGTGGTTGAGGCACTGGGAGGGCTTCGTTATAAACCTGCGATCGCACGTATTCAGCATACTTTACGAAATGATCCTGAGCCACTGGTTCGGGCTTCAGCGGCTGAAGCATTGGGAGATATAGGGGATGAACAAGCTTTAACAGCCCTAGAAGATGCCCTAAAGGATGCTGATGAGGCTGTGCGAGCTTATGCGGCTAACTCCATCGGACTTTTAGGTACAGCGCAACTTTTACCTAAACTTGAAGTATATCTGAAATCTGAACCTTCTGTGGGAGTACAAGCCGAATTACTCGGAGCGATGTATCGGCTGGGCGCGGTAGAAGCCTTAAGTCAGCTCTTAAATTTGTTGGATAAAGCTGATGAAGATTTGGCAACCTGTATTCTGAATCTTTTAACGGATTTAACGGAACGCAAAATCCCCTCAACGCTGATAGAGAACGCCTCTGAGATTCGCCAGTCATTATCCGCGATCGCACAACGTTTTCCCCTGCTGCGTTATCAAGCTGAAGAAATTGGCGAACAGTTAGCAACTGGAGTTTAGACGATAAAACATTGACTCAAGGGATGTTAAATAGGTAACTAGCCACTCAAATTACTGCTGGTTTTACTAAAATCGGACGCTGGATGCTTGACTTCGTAAGCATTCAACTTATTATTCAGTTCTCGGATGCGGCGGGAGAGTAAGCGGATAATATTAATGGCAATTCCTGGGGTCTCATCAATGGCGTCATACAATTGCAGTTGAGTCAGCATCAGACATTCGCAAGTTTCCAGCGTCGTCACTGAGGCGGAACGCGGTTCAGCATCAAAGAGTGACATCTCGCCAAAACAAGCACCTTGCCTCAGATAAGCCAAGTCGCGATCGCCAATGTGAACCCGCACGGAACCGGACACCACAATATAAAGCGATCGCCCTTCTTCCCCTTGGGTAACAATCGTATGGTCACTCGGAAATGATAACTCATCCATAACCGAAGCAACGCGCACCAGAAAATCGTCCCGCAATTCCTGAAAAATGGGGACGCCCCTGACAAAAAGTAAACGCTCAACGCTGGTTAACATGGGATTAGCGGGTAGCTGCTGAGGATTGGTGCTAAGTATAGCTGAACCAAGCTCTAGTTTACTTTATCCCACATTGACGGATAATAAAGGATTTAAGGGAACTGAACACACCAATCTGCAAGATATCCCTGAAAATTAAGCCAATAACCCCTTAATAAACCCTTTCCTAACGACTGCTCCATCAGCTCACTAGACCAAATTCGTTACTCATCTGTTGAGCTACCGCCGCCACTAACCGATCGGAATCATGTTTGAGCATCGGTAGTAATTCGATACAAGAACGGGGCGATGCAGCTTTCAAATAAGTTAAAACCGCTTCCCGGACAAAACCCGTGGGATGACGCAGACAGACTAACGTCGCTTCCGGTGTCAAACTCACATGAGCCGCCCGAGCCAAATGGAAACAACAAGCCAGTGTCCAATCTGAGAGAAAATGACGAAAATCAATCAATTGTCGCACGCGATCGCTGGGATTCATCGGTTGATAAGAAACTAGCTCCTGCACACATTCCAGCTTTTCGCCAAAGGAACGGCGATCAAACAGAGCTAAAAAGGCTTGCTTTTGGGGAATATCTATGGTATTATCCAGTATCTCCAGTCCCATAGCAATATTGGAGCGGGACTCCGATTCCAGATTAAAAGATGCCGCTTGAATCGCACCGACTGGATAAAGAAACTTCATCAGCAAAAAACAATTCTCCAGCAGATCCTTTTGCTGATCGTTTAACGCCCGCCGCAGCAAATCTGCCTCCTGTCCACTGATCAGTTCTGGCTTCAAATCCACCAGTGCGGCGTAAATCTGACCCAAAAACAGCAGTTCTTGCTCAATTAACGTCTCAATACCACTACGTCCCAACCGATCAAGTACCGCATCGATTCCTTGCTCATTGGGAATTTTCAGTAAGCTGCGGAGGATATTACGGCGGCTGATCCCCCAACTCGTCATTAACTGTTGCACCAAATGATTCAGGGCATCGGATGTGCCAATTTCAGCCAAAGCACTCCAAGCTTGTACCCGAACTAAATCAGGTTTATGGATATCTTCTGCCAACTCCAGCAGCAACGGAATCGCTTCATCACCCAGACGCACCAACGCCATGCGAGCAGCTTCACGAGTCGATTTGTAATACAGCCCCCGTACTAGCGACGGATAGAACTCGTCCAAATGGGTTGCCGCAATCACCTCTAATAAAGCGCAACGGACGCGCAACGACTCATCTTTTAATAGATAGGGAATATAAACTCTCAAGGCTTGCAAATACTCTGCCTCTCCCAACGCTCGCGTTCCCATCACCCGTTCTCGTTCCCGTTTTGACATCACCATTCGCCGCAGGATATCTGTCGCTTCCGCTTTCTCTTGTGGGGTTCCCCGACGCAAGATAATCGCGGCGGCTGTGGCTCGCACCATAGGATCAACTGTCCCATGGAGATACGGTTTAATCGTATTAATATCCAATTCGGGTTGAGTCAGCCAAACATAGCGCAGCGCCAACGCCAAAACTTCTGGCGGCGGTTTTTGCTCAATCAAGACTTGCACATCCTGACAATAGGCTGGATTGGGATACTCCAACATCGTCTCTAGACTTTGACACTGGAGTGCAATTGAAAGGCGAGGCAAAAGGGGAGCCAGAACCTCACCCACATTTGTGGGGTCAATCTGGGATAACAGTTGAATGCAAGAGCGTTTATCGGCTTCAGTACCTGGTTGTTCCAGGGTTTCTATCACCGTTCGCTTGAATGCATTTAAGTCAACATCAGAAAACCCTAAGCGTCCTTGTTCAGCGCTATCAACCAACAAGGTGACGTAACTTGATCGCATGGACCAAGCACTCAGCAACCAGATCAGGGAGAAAAATACAATGGCAAGAATAAACATACCACTCTGCCATTGCTGAATTTGAGCTTCCGGTTGTCCAGGAAATACATGATGCAACAGCCAGATCCCAGCGAGCATACTAATGCCCGTAATACCCGTGGTTATGGGTTCAGCAATCCCCTGAACCCTGGTTTGCAAGCTATTACGAATTCCTTCGGGTATCGGTTGAAACAGGAACGGTTCAATTCCGGCAATTAAGGTATAGCGCAGGAGTTCGTCAATAAACCGCAGGAAAATTAGACCGACAAAGAGTCCGGTTACAAATCCTGGGATGGTAATCACTGAACCCAATAGCTTAAGGATCACATCCAGCAAACCACTCAATGTGATTAATCCCATAATCGCTAACGACGCGGGTAGCATCATTGCGGCGACAAAAACTCCCAGACGTTCAACCGCGCGACTGGATAGGAACCACTGAGAGGTGAGTTCAAATATCCCGACAATCCCACTGAACAAACCCAAGAACCCGGCAATCTCTGAGGCTTCTAAATTTGCCTCTAATTGACCGAGATACTGGAACTCTACCAACAGATAGAGGGCTTCGCCGAGAATAAAAAAGGCAAATAACGGAACAATATAGCGTTGTAGATGTCCCGTGGTGCGGCGGACAACAAATTCCTGACCATCCTCTTCCCAGTCCCGTGTGGGTAAGTTAGGAAAGGCTTGCTGGTAGCGTTGGGTTAAATAAAACAACGTGCCAGCACCAACTATCATCATCAACGCCGCCACCACGAGAACGTTTTGAATTGTGCCGACAACGAACAGCAGCAGGGGTAAAGAAAAGCCGGAGATCACATCGGCAACTAAAAGTCCCGACGAGACAATCGGATAGGTGCGCTTAATTTCCCGGATATTGAATAATTGATTCGCGGCAACTTGAGAGTTGAGATCGTTGAGAACTTCGACTGCATCCATCCACAGTCGCAACAGAAAAACAGTACCCAAGGCGATTAAACCGTTTAAATAGCCAATGCCTAGGGTCAACCGAAAGATCAACAAGGGTATGCCTGTCAGGAACGCGACTGTGACTAAGACACCCCTCATGGGAACCCGCTCTTGTAACCAAGAGTATAAGACGCCTAGTCCAGAAACTATCACGGAGCTGGCGATATAAATTACGGGTAACCACCTCGCACCGTACTCATCCAAGAACAGTGCTGTCGCACTATACTCGAACCAAAGCAGCCCAACTGAGGTAGCGGTGTAGAAGGCGAACATCAAAAAAGTGCGCTCGCCTTCTTCCGGGCGAAGATTAACCCATTCTAGGATTCGCCGTACCCATTCATTTTGAATGCGAGTACGAGTTTGTAGTTTCATTTGGCAGTTTTTCCTTAGTCGTTAGTCCTGAGTCATTAGTATTGAGTCCATCGTGGCTAACCCATGACTAGTGACTAATGACCAATGAACCCAATTCTTATTTTTTGGGAGAGAGTAGCATCATCATATTACGACCTTCACGTTTAGGGGCTTGCTGAACTTCGGCAACGTCCTGCAAATCCATTGCCATGCGCTTGAGCAAGTCTTCGGCTAAGTTGGCGTGCTGAATTTCTCTCCCCCGAAAGGTAATCGTGGCTTTAACTTTGTCTCCTGATTTCAGAAAGCGCTCAGCCGCGTTAACACGCACTTGGTAGTCATGATCATCAATCTTATAGCGCATCTTGACTTCTTTAACGTCCGCCGTGTGTTGCTTCTTGCGAGCTTCTCGGGCTTTCTTCTCCTGTTCAAATTTGTATTTGCCGTAGTCCACGATGCGGCACACTGGCGGATCTGCCTTATCGCTAACCAATACCAGATCCAACTCTTTTTCCTCGGCGATGCGTAAAGCCTCTTGAGGAGCAATGATTCCTAGCTGTGTGCCATCTGTATCAATCGCACGAATCTTAGGATAACGGATTCGGTCGTTGATTTGGGGTAGATCGCGTTGGCGTCTTCTATCACTCACGGGCGTCTGCTTGAATTTCTAGTTGTTAAGGGTTTGATAAAAAGCAAGCTGATTTTACTTGCCATTCTACTGAGTCTGATCCGGTTTCTGTCCATCTTTTTAACTTAACTTCCAAAATGCCGGGGGATTGGAGAGAAACCCTTCTAGGAGGTGGAATATGTGAGACGTTTGTTAGTCCTCATTTTTCCTAGGCTATGGGGCATCGGCTGTAGAGAGTAGCATCCAGAAACCACTACAATAATAGGTGAGGATTTGTAAACGTTTTTGAAGTTGAGGCAGGTTGTGAACCCATCCGTATCGTGGCAGCAACGAGTCGGTAGTCAGCGAGATTGGGTTTGGCAAGGTTGGCAGACTCGTTACACCTATATTCGTCCACCGCACTCCCACTCAAGGCTGGCTCCTCCAGTCCTGATGCTGCACGGATTTGGTACTTCAATCGGACATTGGCGTCACAACTTACCTGTACTGGGTCAACACTACCCGGTTTATGCACTGGATCTGTTGGGGTTTGGTGGTTCGCGTAAAGCTTGGACAACATATACGATTGACTTGTGGGTCAATCAAGTTTATGAATTCTGGCAAACCTTGATACAACACCCCATGGTGTTAGTGGGTAACTCGATCGGTTCACTGGTGGCTCTGAGCGCCGCTGCAACTCACCCGGAGATGGTCAAGGGACTCATCTTGATTAATTTGCCGGATTTTTCCCTACGAGAAGAGGCGCTTCCGGGTTGGCTGCGACCTGTTGTATCAACGGTTGAGGGTCTAGTCGCGTCTCCTGTGGTTCTCCAAAGTCTGTTTTATTTGCTGCGACGCCCATCAATTGTCCAGAAATGGGCAGGACTCGCCTATTACAACCCCAGCGCTATTGATGCAGAATTAGTGGAGATTCTCACGCAGCCTGCTCGCGATCGCGGTGCGGCGGCTACATTTAGTGCGTTGTTTAAAGCGATGACCTCTTCTAAATTTGGTCCTCCTATCAAATCAGTTTTACCGACTTTGGATATTCCTTTGCTGTTAATTTGGGGACGTCAAGACCGGATGATCCCTCCCCAGTTAGCCCAACAGTTTGCCGATCTCAACCCTAATGTGAAGTTAATTGAGTTAGATCAGGCGGGTCATTGTCCTCACGATGAATGCCCAGAACAGGTAAATCAGATTCTACTCGACTGGTTAGCTGGGATTTAGGAAGTTTTGACCTTTCACTTCGCCCATAGAGCATAGCGCGTGAGTGAACTCCTAATACTGCTCGCAGCGAACTCTAATTTAATTTTTTCTCCCAGACACGCCATGACACATCTCTACCTTGCTTTCCCAGATTCCCCTGCTCCCCCTACTTCTCTGGGTTAAGATCGAAGCGGAATGAGAAAAGTCTCCCGCTTTCCTTGAACTTATGAACAGCGCTGATTTTACAGATACCTTAGATTGGACACCTGAAGCTAAAGCGAAACTCAAAAAAATACCTTATTTTGTACGTACTCAAGCTCGACAACGGATTGAGCATTTAGCTCGTGAGGCTGATTTGGGTGTCGTTACAGTAGAAATTGTCGAGCAAGCTAGGGTTGAGTTTGGTCAATAGGAAGTGACTTGTAGTCGCTAGATGTCTCAACTATTATATAAGCTTGTATTGCAGTTACTCCCATGCCATTGATAATCCTGGTTGTAGATGACAACCTAGGTACTCGTCTTTCTGTGAGCGATTACCTGGAAATGTCAGGCTATTCAGTTGTAACGGCAGAGGATGGTCAAGAGGCTCTGTCTCTGATTGATAAGTATCATCCTCACTTAATCGTGACCGATATCAATATGCCGAAATTGAATGGCTATGAACTTGTGCAACAAGTTCGGAAACGACCAGCTTTCCGCTTGTTACCTGTGGTTTTTTTAACTGAGCGCAGTAGTACTGAGGAGCGGATTAAGGGTTATCAGTTAGGATGCGATCTGTATTTGCCCAAACCCTTTGAAATGAAGGAATTGAGTGCCGTAATTCGCAATTTGCTGGAACGTTCTCAGATGATGCAAGCCGAATTGCGATTCTCTTCCACTGAGATAGGACAATCACCCCCACCGACACAGATTCAGGAGGCTATGCCCAAATCCGAATCAACTCCCCGTGCGATCGCCTCCCTCACTTCCCCGCCCAATGTACTACATCTGACTCAGCGGGAACAACAGGTTCTAGAATTACTGACCACAGGGTTATCGAATAGCGAAATTGGTAGCCAGCTACACCTGAGTCCTCGGACGATTGAAAAATACGTTAGCTCTCTCCTGAGAAAAACAGAAACTAGCAACCGAGCCGAAATTGTGCGTTTTGCCCTGGAAAATCATTTAGTGGATTGACTCAAAAGCTTTTTTGTGGTAGGAAAATTTATCCTGATTTACGATGGGAATCATTGAATTCTGTCAATCAGAAGACCACATTACCCACTGACATAAGGCACAATAGTAGTAAGGGCTGGCTAGAGTTGCTAGCGATCAATTTGGAGGAATTGACACTTAGCAACTCTAAAGCTAAAATACCGAATTCACACCGCTTTAGACTATGCTTCAGGACACTCGAACCATACGTTACTATCAGCAACTTACAGATGCTCTAGTTTTTATGTGGAACCGGGGATATCGCTTTGATGACCTACGGTTGTATATTGATGGCTATCTTGATGCTCTTCGACATAGTAACGCTATTGAAGTTTATTTAATTCATCGCTTGGAGGAAGATGCTGTTCGTTATCTGCGCGATCCCTCGAACTTTGAAGCCGTACCCTTACCAGAACCTGAAACGGATTACTATTAAAAATAAATAAGGTACTTAGGTGTGGGCGCAAGCCTTCATCCGTGGCAACTTAAGCCACGACGCTTACCAATTCTCGTTTCCAGCAATTCAAGGGAAGCAGAGCCTCAACAGAGGTATTCCCTTTTGAGATCTGGAAACGAGAGCTTCCCGGCTCGCCCTGCTTTTCAGCATAGACTGAAAAAGCCTGCTTAAGCAGGCTTTTTGGTTTATTTGGTGCTAATTATCTTGAAACGTGTAAAATGTCAAGATGCCAGTGCTACTTCGACCATTTGCTGTAATTCGCCGTTCTGATAAAGCTCGATCATCACATCTGAGCCACCAATGAACTCGCCGTTGACGTAAACTTGCGGAATCGTGGGCCAGTTGGAATATTCCTTAATGCTTTGACGCACTTCCGGATCATCGAGAACATTCACCGTTTCGTAGGAAACACCTAAGGTATTCAGGATTTGGACGACATTGTTGGAAAAACCGCATTGAGGCATCAGTTTGGTGCCTTTCATAAACACCACGATTTTCTCTTGGTTAACGAGCTGGTCAATCCGTTCTTTAACTGCTGGCGTCATAGCTTTGCTGAAATGTCTTGTGTAGTTTTATATGGGTCTAGTGTAGCGAGAGTTTATACAGCCTGACTGGTAGCTTGCCAAGATTCAGGGGTGTAGGTTTTCAGCGCTAGAGCGTGAATGGCTTCGCTTGCCATTGCTTGTTGGAGAGCGCCATAAACAAGCTGGTGCTGTTTGACCAAGCTTTTGCCTTCAAACTGGGAGGATACAACAATCGCTTGCAGATGATCACCGCCGCCCGTTAAGTCTTGCACCTGTACCTGAGCATCGGGAAGTTCTGCTTTGATCATTGCCTCAACTTGCTCTGGACTAATCATACCCACTCCATTATTCTTCAACTTTCCACTATTAATTTAACGTTCTGGAGTCGCCGATGATGTCGGTTCACTATTGCCAGAGGGGGGAAAGGGAGAACCGACGAATCCCAATTCAAAAAGCTGTTGGTAGGCTTTTTTGCCCAAATCGCGGGTGGGATTCTGAGAGCGAATGATCTGAATCAGTAAGGGAACCGCCAATTCCGGTTGATTTTGGACGCGATGCACCAACGCCAATTGATAGGTGGCTTCATCCCGCATTTCTGCCGTTTGCAGCGCGTTTTGCCGATGCTCGTTGAAAATCCGGTTATCGATACCCGAGAAACTTTCAGCCAACTGCTGATAGAAATTTGATAATTGGTTAAAAACCTGACGCGCCTGCTGGAGTTTTTGAGCGGCTAACGTATAGTCTTGAGATTCAACAGCTTGATTCGCCTCTGTCATTAAGCGCACGCCCCCCTGTAAACTCAGAAGACTATCCTCCTGCGTTAAAGGTCGTAGATTACTGGGATCATCTGGCTCAGGCTGCATTTGGCTGACCTCTTCTGGAAGCGCAGCCGCTTGAGTTTGAGCGTGGGCGGGTAGTAATAGCGCCACACTCGTCGTGAAGGGAAAGGCAACAAGGCAGGTAAAGCCAAGGCTATGAATCGTTCCAGAAGAGAGCATGTAAAAAATAGGGAAGGTATTTTAGAGACAAACACAGAAACCTTCGGGTATCTTACCATCGCCAGATGCGGCAAGGGGAGTCCCATTTCAATCGCCAGACTTGGGGGCAAGGAAATTGCCGTCCCTAGTGAGATTGGCGACAAGCCCACATTATAGCTGTAGGCTTTGGCAGTAGGTTCCGTGACAGTTAACCATCAGCGATCGCGATGACTGGAGTACAAGGCAGTCCCCCCGTCTCAACCAGCTAGACTTAAAAAATACCCTGAAGGTTTCTTAAGCATTTTGGAGACTAGGATAAAAAATATTCATCATATAACTGATCTTGTATGATTGACGATAGTCCATTCTAAACTATGATCCCGCATTCTGATTCTGTGCCAGACGATTCTCCTCAAACAACTCCGGTTCCCTCTGAAAGCCCGGGTCTAGTCCTGCAACGGGGCGGTGAAGAACTGGCATTACTCAAGGTGCGCGATCGCTTCACCCTTTGCCCCCAGAACCAAATCCCCGTAGAGCAACTCGAGCAAGTCTTCAGTGTCCAATATCAGCGCCAAATTCCTCACACCCAACTTGCTGAATTTACGGTTAACGCCGAACAAAGGGATGAGGCGATGCAAGCCGCACGCGATCGCGAAGATGTTGTTTTTGCTAGTCATGTCTACCAGCTCAAGGACAATCCGGCTACCTTAATTTACCTGGGCGATCAACTCACGATTCAATTTCACCCAGACACCGATGAAGCAACAATCTCAGCCCTTCAAACTGAATTTGGTTTAAAATCTGTGCGATCGCTCGTCGGTATTCCCAACACCTTCGTCTTTCAACTCACCCCCAATTCCCCAGAGAATCCGCTAAAAATAGCCAATCGACTGATTAGACTCCCCGAAGTTTTAACCGCAGAACCCGATATCATAGTCCCCAAACAGCCGAGCTACCATCCCCAAGACTCCTTATACCCTCAACAGTGGTATCTAAACCACACCGGCGGTTCAACCTTAGCCCCAGGTTCTCATATCGACGTAGAAAAAGCCTGGGATATTACCCGGGGAAATCGCTCCATTGTCGTTGCAATAGCTGATGATGCCATTGATGTCAACCATCCCGATTTTCAGGGCACCGGAAAAATTGTCGCGCCCAAAGACTTTAAAGACAAAGACTTCATTCCTCTACCCAGTGGTTCTGGTGAAAGTCATGGTACCGCTTGTGCTGGGATTGCGGTTGCCGAAGAAAATGGTCAGGGTATTGTCGGTGTAGCACCGGGATGTGCGCTGATGCCCATTCGCACTAGTGGGTTTCTGGATGACACTAGCATTGAAGAATTATTTAACTGGGCAATTGAAAATGACGCCAGCGTTATTTCTTGTAGCTGGGGTGCCGCAACGGTTTACTTCCCCCTCTCCCTACGGCAACGGGCTGCCCTAACCCTCGCAGCGACTGAGGGACGAGGCGGGAAAGGCTGTGTAATCGTTTTTGCTGCTGGAAATGCTAATCGCCCAATCAATGGCACCATCTTTGAGCGCGGCTGGACGAGTGAATTACTGCGTGGACCGACAAACTGGCTCAGTGGTTTCGCCGTACATCCAGATGTGATTGCGGTTTCGGCTTGCACCAGCTTGAGCAAAAAAGCGGCATACAGTAACTGGGGAACCAATGTCTCCGTTTGCGCCCCTAGCAACAATGCTCCGCCAGGAATGTGGTTTGAAAAAACAGGTTTTATTGGCACGGCACCCAAAGTGAATGCCCCAACCCCAGGTAATGGTGTCTTTACCACCGACTTACTCGGAGCAGCGGGGTATGAAATCGGTGACTTTGTAGGCAGTTTTGGTGGCACATCGAGCGCCTGTCCAGTTGTTGCGGGTGTTGCGGCACTAATTCTCTCGGCTAATCCTGATCTGACGGCTAAACAAGTCAAACGTATCCTGCAAGATACAGCCGACAAAATTGTAGACCGTGATGCTGACCCCCAGCTTGGTATGCGATTGGGGACTTATGATACGAATGGGTATTCTCAATGGTTTGGCTATGGTAAGGTCAATGCTTTTAAAGCGGTACAAGCGGCTCAACAGCAACGAGTTCAAACTGCTAAGGTTGCCCAAATCCTCAAACGACGCAATGATAAAAACTTAGCTATTCCTGATGATAATCCCCGTGGTGTGACTAGCACGATTCAAATCACAGAATCTGCCCCAGTGCAAAACATTCAGGTGACGGTGGACATTGAACATGAGTTTTTGGGAGATTTAGAAGTGCAGTTGAAATCACCCAATGGTAAGACTGCGCTGCTACAAAGTCGTACATTGGGTGTTAACACTCAACTCCAATACACCTATTCTATAGAAAATACTCCGGCGCTCAAGTCGTTGCTGAATCAGGATAGTGTTGGTATTTGGCAGTTGAGAGTCATTGATTATGCGCCGATGGATACAGGGAGACTTAAAAGCTGGGAATTAGTTATAGGAATCTAGATAAGGCATAAGTTATAAAAAGCAGGGTGGGGTAGCTTGTGCTACTGTTTTTCAGAAATTTTGTAGCCTAGGATTGAATGACTGAATTGGTGTTCTAGGAATTAGGGCATAGAAAAGCATCTACGTGAATAGTATTACTTTTGCCACGGTGATGTGGCTACTCAGCCGAATTGTCATTGTTATCGCTATGTTGGTGATTGCTCCCTTATTACCTGCGCCACCTGGGGGCATTCAACCGACGGTAAGTTGGGATGTCTTTTCCGCTTGGGATAGTGACCACTATCAAATGATAGCCACTTCAGGTTATGAATATGCTAATGATGGTCAGGGACATAATGTAGCGTTTTTTCCTTTATTTCCCTTACTGGTTCGGGCGGTGATGAGTGGGGGATTGCCCTTTAATGTAGCCGGGACTGTTGTGAATAATCTGGCATTTTGGGGTGCGCTAATCCTTCTGTGTGGTTGGGTTCAAGAGAGTCATGGGCAGAATGTTGCTCGCTGGACAACAGCGGTTTTAGCTTGGTGTCCTTTTTCTCTATTTGGCACGGTAATCTATACGGAGGGGCTATTTCTGTTGTGGAGTACGGCGGCTTTGCGAGCGTTTGACCGTAAACACTATGGTTGGTCAGCTTTATGGGGAGCCTTAGCCAGTGCGACACGATTACCCGGAATTGCACTATCCCCAGCGTTTTTGCTGGTGGCTTGGCGAGAGAAAAGATCGGCTTTCGCCTACCTTCCTAGCTTAGCCACCGCCGGAGGAATGGGACTCTATAGCCTCTACTGCGGAATTCGTTTTGGGGACATGCTAGCCTTTTTAAGGGTGCAACAGGCATGGCAACCTGAACAAGCTTTTTATGGACAGGGATGGTTGAAGATGCTGGTGCAAATTTCAGCAGGGACAGCCAACTGGAATCGGGGTTGGATTCAAGATCCGTGGCATCCCTTGCTTTTTATCACAATTTGCGCATTGGGTTATTTAGTGTGGCGATCGCAAAGTGATCTCACACGGCGAGGCACTCTTCAACCCCCGCGAAAGCGATCTCGTCTGCAACGGCTGTGTGTGGAGCAAGGGTATGGCTTTTACAGCCTCTTCATTCTCCTGTGGCTTTTAGCTGGAGATCCGCTAATTAATATGATTATGGTTTGGGGAGGTGGCTATTTACTCGTGCGAGAGCGAACAAAGCTTAGACCTGTTGCCGTCACCTATGGATTTTGTAGCTTAGCCGTGATTTTAAGCCCAGGTCGCACCATTTCTGCTGAACGCCATGCCTATGGCATTGTATCAATTTCGATAGCCTTAGGTCTGCTGCTGGCGCGTTATCCGCGATGGGGATGGGCAACACTCCTATTCTTCACTCTAGTGTTGGTCAGCTTCGCCGTGCGATTTGCCCAGCATCTCTGGGTTGCTTAGGTTGTAGATTAGGGAGAATGTCAGCAGGGTAGTGGATAAATGGTGTTATTATAATCAGCGAGGTTTATATTCGGCTGTATCGTTTGTTTTGATTTACGGACAGGCATGTCTCCGAATCATAAGTCTCTACATTCATTGGTTTTGGAGATACTCTATGTCAATTTACATTGGTAACCTGTCTTATGATGCTACAGAGGAAGACATTACCAGTATTTTTGCTGAATACGGCACGGTGAAGCGGGTTCAGTTACCCACGGATCGAGAAACAGGTCGGATGCGGGGCTTTGGTTTTGTGGAAATGGAATCAGAAGCTGAAGAATCTGCTGCTATTGATGCTCTAGATGGCGCTGAATGGATGGGTCGGGATTTGAAAGTGAATAAAGCTAAACCTCGTGAACCTCGGGGTCAAGGCGGTGGTGGTCGTCGCGGCGGCGGCAATCGCGATGGATTCTCTCGACGCTACTAAAACCGAATAATGCGGATGTAATCAGCCCATTAATGGCGGCGTTTCTCTACGTCTCCTAGAAGCTGCACTATCGAGTGAAATCAGCTTTTTGTGCTGGTTTCACTTGATTCATTCCGGCTAGGTGTGGTCAGGCATCAAGCAATAAACTCAAGCTGAGGAGGAAATAAAATGGCACAGGTAACTGTCGGTGAACATGAAGGGATTGAGTCAGCCCTCCGCCGATTTAAACAAGCTGTCTCCAAAGCGGGAATTTTTCCCGATATGAAGAAACATCGTCACTTTGAAACGCCGATTCAAAAACGGAAGCGCAAAGCCATTGCTCGGCATAAGCAACTGCGGCGGCTTTCTCGCTATCGCAAAAAACGTTTTTAAGTGTTCACTCTTGTGCAGTAATCATGACTCCTGAAGCTATACGCACGGTTTCTCAGCTAAGGCAAGAGTTTTATTATCAATTTGCCGCAAAGATGAACGTGCCAGTGAAGATTACAACCCGCAATCCATCAACGGGCAATCTGCCAATG
The DNA here is from genome assembly GCF_040219735.1 of Coleofasciculus sp. G1-WW12-02. Classification (NCBI taxonomy): domain Bacteria; kingdom Bacillati; phylum Cyanobacteriota; class Cyanophyceae; order Coleofasciculales; family Coleofasciculaceae; genus Coleofasciculus; species Coleofasciculus sp. G1-WW12-02. The sequence continues at coordinate 69,349 of NZ_JAVJRX010000104.1, forward strand.
GCATCTTGGATCGATGATCGGCAACGCATGAATTATCTGTGTGTCTATGTTCACACAGCTCCTGATGAATTACTCCCGGAACGCCCCTTTATTTTGCGAGTGTCTATTAATAAAGGGGCAGGTATCGTTCAATCGAGGCTGTGGGGACGGGATTGTCGAGGAATTAATCAAAGCTGGCACTTTGACCTAACGCTATTACCTGAGGAAATTTTAGACTTTTGTACTTGGATTGTTAACTTAATTAAATCTCACCGGCAAACGGGTGTTCTAGGTGTCCCTGAACCGCCTCATCCGTTTGATTTCAAACTATCTAATAGCAAAATACTCGTTAATGAGGCTTGGACTCAGAAAGCTCGGCAGGAAATTAGCTGAATTCGGGGTAAGCCCCACGCCCTACGGCTCCGGAGACGTGGGATGAATCGCGAGATAACCCCAATTATAAAATCGACCAATTACTCAAGAGAACGGGGATCGGGCAATAGGGAAAAGTGCAGGTATGGTAAGGGGATTCAGGAGAGAATAAGGTGGACAAAGAGCATATATCTGCCGAAGCGAGGGCAATACGCGATCGCTTATTTGGATGGGATAGTCCCACCCAAGCGCAACTCGAAGAGATTGGCACTGTTGAGTACCTGTGGGGACGGCTGCTAGATACTATACTAGAGACTTGTCCAGATAACCGGGAACGCGATCAGGCAATTGTTCAGCTAGAGAGTGTGCGAGAATGGACGCGAAAGTCAATTATCCGAGGAGCGGAAAGTAGGAATCGTTGATACTGGTGTGTATCTATTCCTACTCTTGAGATAACAAAACTGCAACGATGTAGCCATTGGTGTTTATTAAGTAGCCACACCTTATCTTCTATGCCAACAACGACTGACTTTCTCACGTATACCCAATGGATAGGCACTCTCACCCTAGTCTGCGGAGTTCTTAGCATCCTAGGTTTTATCTTTAAATGGGGCATCCGATTTCGGCTGGTGGGGATTACTGGCTTTATGGGGGTTCTCACAGGCGGCTTATTTGCGCTGAGTATTGTCCCGTTTACCCGTACAGTGGTTCCTGGTGCTGTGCCTTTTTCCTTAGTCTACGACAACGGAGGCAACCAAACCGTCATCGCTTTACCCACAACGATTAACGAATCTCAACTTGAAGCCAGTCTGCGCCAAGCCGCCAGTGATTTGTATTCTTATGGGCGTTTGGGTGGAGAAAATAACCAACTGACTATTCGCGCCCGCACCGTGATCCACCCAGAACCCGGTATATCTAAACCCCTAGTTGTAGGTAAAATCAGCCGCTCGCTGGCTAAGCGTGATGATGAACAGATGACGATCAATATTTACAAAGAACGCTTGGCTCAATTACAGAAGGGCGAAGGTGAAAGCCCTCGTGATTCATCCGAAGGATGAAACCGAGGATTCCTTAAATAGCCGAATTAATTCGGCTATTTTGGTTGGATATTGGCTTAATATTAAGTATAATATAAGCTAGGAGGTGATGCCATTTGTATGGATGTCAGCAGGTATTATTAAAGCCAGATTATGAGGAAACGGCTATTTTAGATTTTATCTGTTCTGAGGCAAACAAATTAACGAACTGCGGTATATATTATGCGCGGCAATTGTGGTTCAAGCGACGGTATTTAATTGGCAAGTATGACCTAGAAAAAGAGTATAAAAGCCATAAGCATTTCCAGGTATTGCATTCTCAAGCTGCCCAACAGGTATTGAGGTCAGTCAGTGAA